>SAAR01000154.1 GCA_009916335.1 Erysipelotrichia bacterium
TTATGAGATTGCTAATTTTGCAAAAGCAGGATATGCTTCTTTACATAATCAAGCATATTGGCGTTATGATGATTTTTATGGGATTGGCGTTGGTGCTAGTGGCAAAGAAAAAAACGTACGCTATACGAATACAGGGTCCATTAAAGCTTATATCCAAGGGGAACATCAAGTGGAAGAAGAAATTTTAAGTAGAGAAGATATGATGTTTGAAAATATCATGATGTCATTGCGAATGCGACGTGGTTTAAATATTCAAACGTTTAATGAGCGTTATCAAACATCTTTTCTTGAACGATACGAAAAGATATTAACCCCACTTATTAAAAATGGGGATATGATGATTAAAGATGGGTATGCTTTTGTTAGTAAAAAAGCAATGTTTTACTTACACGATATACTACTAGCATTTATGGATTAGGAGGATTGTATGCAGGAAAAATGTATTAAAAAAGAAGTCATTTACGATGGGAAAATCATTCGGGTGGAAAAAGATGAGATTGAATTAGAAGATGGACATCGCAGCATGCGAGAAGTCGTTTTCAACAGTGGAGGCGTTTGTGTGTTAGCGTTTGATCAACAAGGAAAAGTCGTTTTAGCAAAACAGTTTCGCTATCCTTCCAAAGAGGAACTGTATGAACTGCCAGGGGGAAAACAAAACGCAAATGAAGACTTAGTAAGTGCAGGAATGCGTGAATTAGAAGAAGAAACAGGCTATACAAGTGAAGATGCCACTTATTTTGGTTACTTTTATCCAACGGTTGCGTATTGTAGCGAAATCATACATATTGTTTTAGCAAAAAATTGTGTGTATAAAAAGCAACATTTAGATGAAGGAGAACATGTCAGTGCAAAACTGTATGATTACGAAGAAGTGAAGCAGATGATTTTTCGCAATGAAATTAAAGATGGAAAAACAATTGTCGCTGTTTTAAAGTATGAGGCATTAAAAAGTGATGGAAAACTTTGATTTCATTAATTGTGGAAATGGGTTATAATAAAGGTAGGAAAAGAGGGCCTGCCTATGAAAACGAAAACAGTAATTACAATTAGTAGACAATTTGGTAGTGGTGGTAGAGAGATTGGTAAGCAATTAGCGAAAATGTTAGATATTCCTTTTTACGACAAAGAATTAATTGCCATGGCAGCTTCAGAAAGTGGAATTGATGAAGAGGTGTTCAAAAGTGAAGAAAATCGTACAAGTCGTGCTTTTTATTTAATGGGAACGATTGGTTATACATTAGGAACACCAGTAACTATTAATCCAGCGATGTCATTAAATGATCGTATGTTCATGGCACAATCAGATGTGATTAAAAATGTGGCAATGAATGGGCCTTGTGTAATTGTTGGTCGATGCAGTGATTATGTGTTAAGTGATCTTGATGAGGTAGAAGTATTGAATGTATTTGTTAAGGCCGATATGGAAGATCGTAAAAAACGTGCCGTTGATGAATACAAGATCGCTGCACAAGATGTAGAAGATTTCATTATTAAAATCGACAAGGAAAGAAGCAATTACTATAATTATTATACAGATCGCAAATGGGGAAATTTAAAAAACTACCATCTAATGCTTGATACAAGTAAAATTTCTATTGATCAAGCCGTTGAAATTATTGCCAAAATTGTTGCTAAATAAAAAATCTGCGTGTTGCAGATTTTTTATTTGCTTTTCTTTTGTTCATCATAATACTTGATGAGTGCTTGTGTACCATATTCTTTAAAACCATTATTTTCTAATTGTTCATACATCTGGTATACACTATCCAACATTGCCAAGTTGATATTATGCTGTTTCATCACTTCTTTTGCGATACGCATGTCTTTTGTAAAGTGTTTGATAAAGAAACCAGGATCAAAGTCGTTTGCTAAAACACGCGGTGCCATGTTGTCGATTTGCCAACTACCAGCTGCACCACTGCTAATTGCCTTTAATACGATGTTAGGATCTAATTGGCATTGTTTCATATAGACTAGTGCTTCACTGTATGCTGCAGTTGCTCCTGCTACGGCAATTTGATTGCACATTTTACAGTGTTGTCCATATCCACTAGGACCAATATAATTAATGTTTGTCCCCATTTTTTCAAATAGTGGGAAAGCTTTTTCATAGGTTTCTTTATCCCCACCAACCATGATTGAAAGTGTTCCTGCTTTTGCTCCACTATCACCACCTGAAACAGGAGCATCTAAAACACATTGTTTTGCTTGCTGGTTAATTTTTTCAGCTAATAATGGAGAAGAAGTTGTCATATCAATTAAAATGGCATCTTTTTTAGCATTTTCAATAATCCCATCTTCACCAAAATAAACATCTTCTACATCTTTAGGATAAGAAACCATCGTAAAGATGAAATCACAATCTTTAACGCAATCTTTAATGTTGTTAAAGAGATTTGCTTTTCCTTTTAAATCTTCAAGTTTTGCGAAAGTTCGATTATAGGCATTTACTTCATAACCTGCACTAATTAAATGGGAAACCATCGCTTTTCCCATTACACCTGTTCCAATCCATGCTATTTTCATTTTTATCACCTCAGGTATGATTATATACCTATTTACACATAATTTAACAATTTATTTTTATTAAATTACACAATAATATCATATACTGTTCACATAAAGTGTTTATATTATTAGTGTCAAATGATTGGAGATGATCTTATGGATATAAAAAATAAAAAAATAGCTGTATATGCAACAACAGGATTATTGATTTTTTCTTTAGGGGCAGCAGGTGGCTATTTAGGAACACGCATTGCCAATGAAACAAGTGGAGGTGGGGGAAATACGGCACAGATCATTAAAACAAGTGCCACAACAAAACCGACGAATGATATAGCACAAGTCGCAGAAAGTGCTGCACCAAGTGTTGTCGCTATTACTACTGAAACGATGCGTCGTGGTAGTTTTATGCAGTCCTCAGTAAGCGAAGGAGCAGGAAGTGGAGTTATTATCACAAAGGATGGATATATCATTACTAATAACCATGTTGTTTCTGGTGCTTCTTCCATTAAAGTAACTTTGAGTGATAATAGTGAATATGACGCAACTTTAATTGGTACAGATGCTAGCAATGATGTAGCGGTAATTAAAATTGATGCTAAAGATTTAACGGTTGCATCCATTGGCGATTCTGATCAGTTAAAAGTAGGGGAAGATGTGATTGCTATTGGAAATCCATTAGGTACTTTAGGTGGTACGGTAACAGAAGGGATTTTAAGTGCTACTTCTCGTAATATTACCATCGAAAATAATGAAATGACATTACTTCAAACAAGTGCTGCTGTGAATCCTGGTAATTCAGGTGGTGGTTTGTTTAATGCGAGTGGGGAATTAATTGGTGTGGTGAATGCGAAGATTAGTTCTAGTGATGTAGAAGGAATCGGTTTTGCCATTCCTTCCAATCAAGCGATTGAAATCGCCGAACAGATTATTGCCAACGGTGGTTTTGCGACTGGAAATTACACCGTAGGAATTACGATGGTTGAAATTAGCAGTGATGAACAGCTGCAACAATATAAGTTAGATACTAAAGGTATTTATGTGTATAGTGTAGTAAGTGGTAGTGATGCAGAAGAAGCTGGTATTAAATCAGGAGATCGCTTAGTTTCAATTAATGGGACAAAAATTAGTGATATGGATAAAGCGAAATCTTTAATTAAAGATTCTAAAAAAGGGGATCAATTAACGATTGTGATTGAACGTGATGGAAAAAGTAAAACAATTCAGATAGAAGTTTAAAAAAAGATTGCGATACTGATTAAATTGTGTTAGTATTTAAAAGGTTTTACTCTAGGAATATGGAATCCTCAACCTTACTCTTGGAATAGAACGTCGAAACAATAGGAGGAAATCAAAATGATTACAAAAGAAAAGAAACAAGCTATTATGAAAGAATACGCAACACACGAAGGAGATACAGGTTCTCCAGAAGTGCAGATTGCCGTGTTAACGGAAGAAATTAACCGTTTAACTGAACACATGAAAGAACATAAACATGACTTTCATTCTCACAGAGGGTTAATGCAGAAGATCGGTACACGTCGTAACTTATTAAAATACTTAAAAGGAAAAGACCTTAACCGTTACCAAACATTAATCAAACGTTTAGGATTAAGAAAATAGTTGTTGAAAAGTCACTTCGGTGGCTTTTTTTTGTTATTTATTGAGCAGGATAATAAAACTGCTTTGTTTTGTCTGTTTTCTTTCTTTTCTTTGTTTTAAATGTATGTTATGATTACAAAGGAAAATTTAAAGAGGTGATTATACATGGCGAAAGAGGTATTTCGTTTAGATTTCCATGGTCGTGGGATCGTGGTAGAAACAGGAGAAATTGCAAAACAGGCTGGTGGTTCTGTTTTAGTAAGATATGAAGATACAGCAGTATTATCATGTGCAACGGCGAGTTCTCAAGCAAAGATGGATATTGATTTCTTTCCGTTGACAGTAACGTATGAAGAAAAGCTATATTCAGTAGGGAAAATTCCTGGTGGTTTTTTAAGAAGAGAAGGAAGACCAGGGGAGCATGCAACATTAACAGCACGTATGATTGATCGACCAATCCGTCCGTTATTTGCTGATGGTTTTAGAAATGAAGTGCAAGTAGTGAATACGGTTTTATCAGTAGATCAAGATTGTACACCAGAAATGACTGCAATGATGGGAGCATCTTTAGCATTGTGTATTTCTGACATTCCATTTAATGGACCAATTGCTGGGGTAAATGTTGGTTATATTGATGGTGAATACATTATTAATCCAACGCCTGCACAAGCTGAAATTTCAAAGATTAACTTAGCAGTTGCAGGAACTAAGTATGCTGTAAACATGGTGGAATCAAGTGCGAGTGAAGTAAGCGAAGAAGAAATGTTAAATGCTATTTTATTTGGACATGATGCGATTAAGCAATTAGTTGCTTTCCAAGAGGAAATCGTCGCAAAAGTTGGAAAGGCAAAAAGAGAAATTGAACTTTATGTTGTTGATGAAGCCATTGATGCAGAAGTTAGAGCCAACTTTGAAACGAGTATGCGTAAAGCTGTATCCATTGAAGGAAAACTGGAAAGATATGGTAAGATTGATGAAATTACTGAGGAAGCAGTAGCTTTATTTGAAACAAGAGAATATGAAAATGACAAAGCGAAAGATTGTGTGTTAAAACAAGTAAAACAGATTTGTCATAGCATTGAAGCAGATGAAGTAAGACGTTTAATTATTGAAGATAAAGTTAGACCTGATGGTCGAAAGATTGATGAAATTCGTCCATTAAATTCACAGGTTGATTTATTACCTAGAGTGCATGGTAGTGCATTGTTTACGCGTGGGGAAACACAAGTATTAAGTGTTACTACATTAGGTGCGATTAATGATAATCAAATTATTGACGATTTAACAGATGTAGATACAAAGCGTTTTATGCATCATTATAACTTCCCACCATATTCTGTTGGTGAAGTAGGAAGAATGGGAACACCAGGAAGAAGAGAAATTGGACATGGTGCATTAGGGGAAAAAGCATTATCGCAAGTATTACCAACATTAGAACAGTTCCCTTACACAATTAGAACGGTTGCGGAAGTATTAGAATCTAATGGTTCAAGTTCACAGGCATCAATTTGTGCAGGTACAATGTCTTTAATGGCTGCTGGAGTACCAATTAAAGCACCTGTTGCAGGAATTGCGATGGGATTGATCATGGACGAAGCTAACAATAAATATACGGTATTAACGGATATTCAAGGTATGGAAGATCATTTCGGTGATATGGACTTTAAGGTTGCAGGAACGAGTGATGGAATTACGGCATTACAGATGGATATTAAGGTTAATGGAATTACAAAGGAAATCTTTGAAGAGGCATTAGCTCAAGCGAAAGTAGCTCGTGCACAAATCTTAGAAAATATGATGAGTGCGATTAGTGAAGTTCGTCCTGACGTAAGTAAATATGCACCAAAAACACATATTATGCATATTTCACCAGAAAAGATTAAAGATGTTATTGGTCCAGGTGGAAAAATGATTAATCAGATTATTGAAGCATGTGATGATGTAAAAATTGATATTGAAGATGATGGTCAAGTAGTCATCTATCATATGGATAGAACATCTATTGAAAAAGCAGCACAGATGATTGAAGATATTTGTCGTGAAGCAAAAGTTGGTGATGTTTACGATGCAAAGGTTGTAAGAATTGAAAAATTTGGAGCGTTTGTAAATTTATTCCCTAACTGTGATGGCTTATTACATGTATCTAAGATTAAACATGAACGTGTTGAAAAAGTAGAAGATGTACTAAAACTTGGTGATGTAGTAAAAGTAAAAGTGATGGAAGTTGATGATAAAGGTAGAGTGAATGTTTCTGCCAAAGCATTACTAGATAAACCAGTAAAAAAAGAAGATTAATGATAAATAAACGATTGTCTCTAAATGGGGCATCGTTTTTTTTTATACTTTGTAGATAAGAAAAAGGGGATCCTATACTTTTATTAAAAAGTATGGTTTTCATTGCAATATTCAATAGGTTATTTTTTTGAAATAAGCATTTCATAAAAATGCAAAAAAATATTGAAAATAATTTTCATTTTGTTTCATAAGTGATAAGTTTTATGGTAGAATATAAAGGAGGTGAATAATATGAATTATATAGAAGAAACAAAAAAATATGAAGAAGCATTTCTTCAGGATTTAAAAGATATGATTAAAATAGCGTCCCTTAGAAATGATTTGGAAGCATCTGAAAATGCTCCTTTTGGTAAAGGGTGTCGTGAAGCTTTAGATCAGATGTTAGCGATTGCGAAACGTGATGGTTTTAAAGTGAAAGATTATCAAGGGTATGCAGGTGTGATTGAATATGGGGAAGGCGAGGAAAGTGTCGGTATTTTAGGACATTTGGATATTGTACCAATCGGTGTCGGTTGGAGTAAAGATCCTTTTGGTTGTGAAATCCATGATGGTTATGTGTTTGGTCGTGGTGTCTTAGATGATAAAGGTCCAACTTTATGTGCTTATTATGCTTTAAAGATGATTAAAGATGCGAATATCAAATTAAATAAGAAGATCATGCTAATCATGGGTTGTGATGAAGAAAGTGGCATGGAATGTATGAATTATTATACAAAACATGGTGAAATTCCTACATGTGGATTTACACCTGATGCAGATTTCCCTTTAATTTATGGTGAGAAAGGAATTTTGGATTTCTGTATTAAAGGGAAACGCAATACGATTATAAAAGCAATGCATGCTGGTGAACGTCCTAATATCGTAATAGGAAAAGCAAGTGTGATTTTACCTAGTCTTAGTGCTGAACAAGAAAAAATGTATCACTTCTATTTAGATACACATATGACTACAGGAGAAGTGATTCGTCATGAAAATGATGTTGAACTAGTGATGGATGGTATTTTCCAACATTCTGCATACAGTTATGGAGGTATGAACGCTGCCTTACATTTATTAAATTTTGTTGGTAAAACATTTGATGATAAACTTGCTAATGAATTGTATGATTTATGTCATGATTGGAAAGGAACAGGGTTAAACATTGATATTAACGGTGCGTACATGGGCTTTTTAACAATGAATGCAGGAATTGTTACTATTGAAGATGGTGAAGTAGATGTTTTGATAGATGTTCGTTATCCTAACGATGTTAGTGGTGCAGAAATTATTGAAAAGGCACGAAAAAAAATTGCACAAAAAAATGCTGATTTAACCATTGAAGTAGTAGAAGATTTAAAACCGTTGTTTGTGGATCCTAAATCTAAGTTAATTGAAACATTAGAAAAAAGTTATCGTAAATATACAAACGATCAATTCACTCCGATTCAAACAATTGGTGGAGGAACATATGCCCGTAAATTTAATAACTTTGTCGCATTTGGACCGGAATTTCCACAAAAAGAAGAAACACCTTTCTTTGTTGGTGGGCCTCATGAAAAAGATGAGGGTATGAAAATTGAGGAATTGATGAAAGCAATGGCTATTTATGCTGATGCAATTGAGAATCTTGGCCAATAAGAATGGATAGTAAAAGGTAATTTATGAGAATGAGAAGATTAAAGTGGGCACCTCAGTTTTTAAAGGAAGCTGCGGTTGTAGTTCATACGCCTGCTGAAAATAAAGGAAAATGGAAAGAA
>SAAR01000742.1 GCA_009916335.1 Erysipelotrichia bacterium
AAGGAGATTTCTCCTGTAGAGACTATACGTTTCGAGCTTATCAATGTTTTTAGAAGCAAAAGCGGAGGCTTGGTTAACAGGGTTAAGCTCATCAAGAAATTTATCAAGAAGAGATTCCTTTTTTCTGTTCAAACGACGTAGTTCGGTATGTGCTGATTTGAATTTTTGCGCTTTAATGAAAGGAATACTATCAGCACGAAGTTTGCGATATTCTTTTTTGTATTCTTCAATAGAAATGTGATTTTTTAGTTCTTCGACTGTCTTTAAATATTGTATTAAATCATTGTTATCTGTTTTTACGTTTCTCATGAGAATACCTCGTTAATAAATAGTGGATATATTTATATGTTAAGGTATATAGAGAAAGTGTCAAATTAATGAGGGGTTAAATATTTTATTCCTGCCTTCGTTGCATAAAAGTATTAAGGATGTTTTTTCCTTATTGTCCTGTTTTAGGATGCAACTTTTAAATAGGTATCGATATCAGCCACGTCTTTTCTTGCCGCCTCATTTTCTTTTGTTCTTTTATATACCTTGCGAGGTTTATCGATCTTGACACTGTTTTTAGCACTAGGAACAGCATTATTTTTCTTCTTCTTGCTAAAAACAAAGGCATCTGTGTAGATCTCTTTATTTTCAGTTTCCAAAGATAAGTTTCGTCTTTCTTTCTGTGAAAGATCTGCATAATGCTCTGGATATTGTTCAATATCAGCATTGAGGCTTTTTGCATTACTCAAATGCTCTTTACGTTTTTCATCAAGTTGATGACTCATACCCTTGGCAAAAATATTAGAGTTGATATACAGGTGTCCATGATGTTCAACGAGAATACCTTTTTGTTTTAGCTTTTTGAATATGTTTGACATATTACCGGATGCGATATTCAACGCTTTACAGAGTGATGACTGTGAGAGGTTGATTAGGTTTCCAAACTCCATATATTCTAAGATATAAGTCAACACGCGGAATTCATTCTTAGATATATCCAGATCAGAAAAAACACGAAAGTTTGAAGTAAAAGCAAAAATATAAGGCTGTGCAAATGAGATCGCTTTATCTTCTTCTGTTGCAATAACGGTGGTTGATTTTATATCTTTGTTTTGTAGCAAGTGTCTTGCGATATCAATCTTTTGCTCTGTGGTTAATGTTTCAAATAAGCGAAGTAGTTCAGTGTCATTAGTATTCATATTATTCTCTCTTATAGTTCTTATTATGCCTATTTAATACTATGCAGAAAAATGAAAGTCAATAGTTAAACTATAAATAAAATAGAACTTTTATTATTATGATGTTGCTATATGTTAAAAAAACTATGTTTAAACATAGGAAAAAAAGGTGTGAAGCCTTGATTTTATTGGGCTGGGATAGTGCTTATAATTAAATAATTAGTAAGAAGTTAAGAGAGTCCAGTTTTCCTTTTATCTTATGTGCAGAGCGTTTTACGTGAAAAAATGTGGTTTTCTTGGGGTGTTTTTTCAGCGAAGTGATTGTTTCGTGCAATCACGCAGCGCTGCTGATGTTTTATGAATACTATAATTG
>SAAR01000743.1 GCA_009916335.1 Erysipelotrichia bacterium
GATATGGAAAGGTGGCTAGTATTCTTGGCATCTTTTTGAACATCTTTTTATTTTCGATTAAATTTTTAATTGGTACATTATTCAATAGTGTATCTATTCGTGCAGATGCATTTAATAATCTAAGTGATGCAGGGAGTAGTTTAATTTCTTTTGTATCTTTTATTTTGTCGAGTCGTCCTGCTGATGAAGAACACCCTTTTGGTCATGAACGCTTTGAATATATCTGTTCATTGTTTGTTTCTTTCTTAATTTTATTTTTTAGTTTTGAGTTAATCATGTCAAGTATCAAACAGATTATTCGTCCTAGTGTATTAAAATTTGATATTTTAATGGTACTGGTCTTAATTATTTCTATACTAGTAAAACTATTTATGTATTACTACAATACAAAGTATGGGAAGAAAATTAAATCTAGTGTGATGCGTGCTACTGCATTAGATAGTATTTCTGATGTAATGGCAACAACGGCTGTTTCAATCGCAATTATTATTTCTCATTGGACAGGTATTAACTTAGATGGATATATGGGTGTTTTTGTGGCAATTGTGATTGGTAAAGCAGGTTTTGAGATTGTTCGTGATACCTTAAATGAACTGTTAGGACAAGCCCCTGATCCTGTATTTATCAATGAAGTAGTATCGAAAATACTAGCCTATGAGGGAGTGCTTGGTATCCATGATTTAGTCGTACATTCCTATGGCGAAAATAAAACTTTTATTACGATACATGTAGAGGTTAGTGCCCATGAGGATATTTTAATTTCCCATGATTTAATGGACGTTATTGAAAAGGATTTTAAACAAAAGGAAAATATTGATTTAGTCATTCATATGGATCCTGTTGATTTTGATGATCCATATACAAATGCATTAAGAAATGAAACACTTAAAGCAATTCAAACCATTGATCCTGCATTATCTATGCATGATTTTCGTGTGGTTAGAGGAAATACGCATAATAATTTAATTTTTGATGTAGTCGTTCCTTTCCACTTTAAAATGAGTAATGAGGACTTGTTAATGGAAATATTAAATCATTTGCCACAAAATGAAGATGGTATAAAAAATGAAGCCGTTATTACATTAGATAGTGCCTATACAAGTATTGTATCTCATGAAAAGATAAAGTAGGAAAGTAAGAAAGCGAGTAGAATATGCAGTAAACGAAACTTTAAAAAGCTGGAATATTGAAACTTGCTTTGATCTACGCTGTTGATGATTTGTAAGTGTACACATAAGCCACCATACGCTAAAAGAACACTGGTTAGTATATATTTCATTTTTGTGTTAATGGACATATGTGCAAGATAGAAACACCCACTAGAAAACTCGCTTAGTAGTGTAATGGGTGTTTTTATATTGTCGATAAGCAAGTAAGAAAGTAAGTCAATACACACATAACTAATTAATAAGTACGCTAAGATAAGGAAGAGAATCTGAAAACTTTGTGTAATAGCGAGTGAAAGTTGTTTAAAAAAAGCAACATCTTGTTTAGCAAATGAAAAAGTAATGGGGGTTTTTCTTGTACATAAGAAC
>SAAR01000744.1 GCA_009916335.1 Erysipelotrichia bacterium
TTATTCTTTGCATTATCATTTTTTTAGGTAGCTACGTTCTTTATAGAATAGACCACTTTGTTGAAGAGAAAAAGGAAAGTACAAAAGTCGAAAAAAATGAACGTTCACAAGAACAAAAAACTCAAGAAACTAAGGTTGAAGAGAGCAAACCAGGGCCAGTATATCAGTTGCAAACGCACAAAGTGAAATACTGGCTTTATACTCCTTCTTATGATTTTGGAACATATGGTCTTAGATATTTATATCACGATATCGTGATTAAAAATCTGTGGCTTAATGAACCATTTCATAGTAAGTTTTATGAAATACTGATGGTTTTAGATAAAAATGAATTTATGATCTTTGATCCAAATTCAAAAGTGATTACCATGAATGTGAGGGGTGAAGACAATCAATTAACCACATCAAAATCATTTCAAGTGTTTGCAACACAAGATATCATTGAAGTAACGCTAAAAGTGGCTATGAGTGATATTGTACGATTTAACAAGCATGATGCACAGCATATTTTACTTGCGATTTGTTTCATTGCTTTAGAACAATCACTCCATTATCAATCAAAAGAAGTGTCAACAAATCTCATCAAAAGTTTATTGATGGACTATAAAGATGCTGAAGATATCGATTATGTAATCACTCTATTAAAAGATCAAGAAGAACAGCTTGAATTTGTGAATAATGCTATTCAAATAGCTTTTCAATCAAATCAGACATATGCTTACAATGATAGTGAAGTTCCAAAACCGCTACAGCTACCAGCAAAATTGCCTCAAAAAACATTAAAAGAGGTGTAAAAAGTGTTGGGTGCACTGTTAATTCTATGTTTATTGTAATGTTTTTGTGAAATAAATGTGTATGGCTTAAAAAATTGATTTTAAGCCATACACGCTAAAGTATTCTCACAAAATGGAAACTGAAAAAAACAAATTCTACTCCATAAAAATCTTTCTAGGAATATTAAACAAATTGCCATGTTAAACTTCATTTATCTTTTTTATTCAAACACTAAAAAATGATAGTTGGAGCTCAAGAATCACTTACGAGTGTTCTGTACCATCTTAACCAAAAGAGCAAGTGTGGCAAGCTTTGAATTGCAAGGTCTACGTTATGCAGTGCATAGAGGTCATTTTAACATCCTCGCCGAAATGGTTAACAATTGAGATGCAACAATTGTGAATTAAATGCAGATTGACTTAACAAATATTTGCCGATTGATAGCGGCTGAAACTATCAAAATCAATTCCAAGGATAGAGTGTGCGTGGTTCTGTCTATTATCAAAGTGCACAACTTGCCAAACAGATATTTGAACTGGGAGCTAAAAAAACAAATAGAGTAAATCCTAACCATCCACATTATCAAAAGGTTGCTTCTTATCAAACCATGGAGAGTTATCGTAATATTTGGAATAACTTCTTTAATTATCTCAAAGAGCATTGGCATTTAAAAGACTTTGAAAAGATTGAATCTTTCCATGTGGCAGCTTATATGGATTATAAAATAGAATACCACCCTTCAAAACAGTACCTAGAGAAG
>SAAR01000745.1 GCA_009916335.1 Erysipelotrichia bacterium
TTACTAAATAGCGCTGTGTGGAGTGGTGCAATACACTACAATACAGACAATATTCATGTTCACGTTGCTTTTGTTGAGCCTGAACCCACTCGTGAGCTAATGATGTATAAAGGCACGCTTCAGCGACGAGGGAAACTCAAATACAGCAATATTGAACGTGCTAAAAGTCGTATAGCAAACTCGATTAGCGATAGAACTTTGGACTTTCAAAAAATTGATGAGCTGGTTCGTCAAAAGATTGGAAGTAATGAGATAGCCTATCAAGACTTAGACGAAAAAAGATTAACAGAGCGCTACATCAAAATCTTTTCTTTATTGCCTCACGATCGCAGGCTTTGGAAATATAATAATAATGCAATGTCGAAAATTCGACCTGAGCTTGATTTATTTATAGAAGATTTTATCCAAACGTATCGTCAAGATGAGTTCAGTGAATTGAATGGCTTACTTGATAAGCAAGTTGCATTTAATCGTGAAACGTATGGTCAAAAGAGTCGTTTTGACGATTACAAGACAAATAAAATTCATGATTTATATAGCAATATTGGTAACACGATTTTAAAAGAAATGAGTTCAGAAGTTTCTCAGGGTCATGCCACTAAATTAGTAGAGCAGGGCTTTTCTTTTAAACCACAACGCTTGAGGTCGCCAAATGTTAACACAATCAACACAAGTAAGATTAAGCATATGTTTGATAAGGAATATAAGAGTTTACGAGAGTATCTCAATTTAAGAGCATATGAAAAATTACAACGGCTTGTCAAAGAAAATGATGAGTACGAACTATAATAAGGAGTAATGAAATGGCCAAAAAGGAAAAAAATGCCAAAAGAAATATAGTATTCATTTTTGAATTGAGCGTAATAATTGCGTTCTTTTTATTTCTATTGACTGGTGGGCTTAATGGTATTGGTAAGCAATTAGGTGCCTTTTTTAACAGCCAACAATCTACCATAAAGTCAATTGATAAGGTAAATCAATCAAAGTCAAGTGATGAAAGTAAAGCTGAAAAAGATACGACAGTTTTACAGCTATTACCTTTTCAAAATCAAAGACAACTGGCAATGGCTCCTCTGGACCACTTGGGACGTGCTACATTAAGCCATATTCAATTACGTGGTTCTGATCAACCTACAGAAAAAAGAGAGCCTAGATTAAATTATAATCCTAGTGGTTGGCATAATTATAATTTTGTCACATCAACTGGTAAAAAAGCTTGGCTAAATAATCGAACGCATCTTGTCGGCTATCAATTTTCAGGATTGAATGATCAAGCAGAAAATCTTGTGACAGCAACTAGTTACCTGAATAAAGGAACAGTTGAAGCAGGGATGGATGACAACAATCCTAAGGGCATGCTTTATTATGAAAATCGGTTGGCGGACTGGCTACATAACCACCCAAACTATTATCTTGATTACGCAGTCAAGGTAAGCTATCGTCAAGATGATTTAGTACCTTATGAATTGACTCTACAGTATGTTGGACTTGATAGCGATGGAAAAGAGCTACAAATAAAGCTAGGAGGACGT
>SAAR01000155.1 GCA_009916335.1 Erysipelotrichia bacterium
TTTATCAATAATAATGCTTATAAGTGTTGCAACTTTTTATGTTTCTGCAGCTGAAATGCCAGTAGAGGTAAGGGCAAAGGCGGCAGTGCTTATGGATTGCTCCACGGGCAAGGTGCTTATGGGGATGAACGAAAATGAAAAGTTATATCCTGCATCAGTCACAAAAATAATGAGTATGTTACTTGTAACAGAGGCAATAGACAGCGGAAAAATAGCCCTGTCCGACACGATAACAGCAAGCCCTGATGCAGCATCAAAGGGCGGCTCTCAAATATGGCTCAAAGAGGGCGAAACTATGACGGTTGATGATTTGCTAAAGGCAACAGCAATCGGAAGTGCCAACGATGCTTGCACAGCATTGGCAGAACATATAGCAGGCAGTGAGGCTGGATTTGTTGTTATGATGAATGAGCGTGCACAAGAATTGGGCATGACGAACACATATTTTGAAAACTGCACAGGTCTTGATGATGCAACAACACAACACATGACAACCGCATATGATATTGCTTTAATGTCTAAAGAGCTTATTAATCATGAACGCATAACAAATTATACAACAGTTTGGATGGATACATTGCGTGGCGGTGCTACAGAGCTTGTAAATACAAATAAGCTTATTAGATTTTATCCAGGTGCAACAGGGCTTAAAACAGGAACAACAAGCAAAGCAGGTAGTTGCCTTTCAGCTACAGCAAAAAAAGGAGATACACATCTTGTTGCAGTTGTTTTGGGTGCAGAAAACAGTACAGACAGGTTTGAGGGAGCAAAAGCAATGCTAAACTGGGGCTTTGCAAATTATACAACAATTAAGCCACAGATAGACCCAAGTCTTATTACAAATGTAAATATATTGCATGGCACACAAAAATCAATAATGCCAAAGATACCAGAAGCTGTAAATGTATTGGTGAAAAGCAGTAAGAAAAATGAGATAAAACAAAAAGTAAATCTTGCAATAGATGTGCAGGCTCCTATTGAGAAAGGGCAGGTTCTTGGTACTGTTGAGTTTTTGGTAGACGGGGAGAAAATAGCACAATACAATCTTACTGCAGATTGCAGTGTAGACCGCTTATCATTTGGTGATGCACTTAAAACTTTAATAAGCAGTTTAGGAAAAAAATAGATTGTTAAAAATGCCATATGATATAAACATACAATTAAATAATAAAAAGTTAAAAAGAGTTGTCATGTTTGACAGCTCTTTATTATGCTGTTTAGAAGATTGATGTGAAAATATTAATAATTTGTGAATAATAGCAAAATTTTCTTGTGATTTTTCTACACTCGACATTATTGCTTATTAGGTTCTATAATAGTACAATATTTGTGCATTTGTATTTGAGTGTTTATAATGGGCTGTTTTAATAAACTTTTAAAGTGTGGAGGAATTATTTCAATGAAATTCAAGACAAACTATCCTTATGTAATGGTTCATGGAATGTTAGGGTTTGGGAAGGGTGTAATGCTTAACGATATTTTGCTTCCTTATTGGGGCATGTTTGCAGGCGATTTGATGACTTATCTTAAAGGAGAAGGATTTGAGACTTATAATCCTGGAGTAGGCCCAGTGTCAAGTGCTTGGGATAGAGCTTGCGAGCTTTATGCTCAGCTTGTAGGTGGCACAGTTGACTATGGTAAAGCACATTCGGAAAAGTATGGACATAAGCGTTTTGGCAGAACATATGATAAGCCGTTGTTTGAAGGATGGGGCTCGGAAAAGAAAGTAAATCTTCTTGGACACAGCCACGGAAGTGCAACAATTCGTTTAATGGCTACTCTTATGGCACAGGGCAGTCAAGAGGAAATGGAAGTTACGGATAGGGATGACACTTCGCCTCTCTTTACTGGCGGCAAGGCTGATTGGATTTATAGCATAACTTCTATGGCGGGTGTTCATCAGGGATCAACTCTTTTATATTCAATGAAGGGTACTTTCGATGCTGTTGAAAAGTTCACAACATATTATGCTAATTTCTCTGGGGGCAGTCTTGCAAAGTTTTGGGACTTTCAAATGGAGCATTGGGACCTTAATGGATTTGAGAATGGGCATAGCACAAAGCGTCCAATAAATAAGGAACGTCAGCGTGCAATGATTGAAAGTAAAGATAGTGTCTATTATGATGTTACACTTCAGGGTGCAAATGAAGTTAACGAAAAAATTAAGTGTCTTGAAGATACTTATTATTTTTCTTTTCCATGTCGAAAGACAGATCAGCAACTTTTTACAAAAAAGCGTAAAGAAACACCAATGCTAACAATGCACTTGTTCTTTAGAAGTTTTTCAAGGTCAATGGGTAAGTATAGCGAGAATACAGTTAATGATATACATATTGATGAAAGATGGCTTCAAAATGATGGTTGTGTTCCAACATTTTCATCTAGACATCCTTTTGATGAACCAACAATAGATTTATATGATGCAAAAGGAGAAATTAGAAAAGGCATTTGGCATGTTTATGATGATACAATAATGGATCATCTTCAAATTGTAGGCGGTTTCTTGCCACCAACAAGCACAGTAAAAATCCGCAAGCTTTACAGAGACCATTTGCGTATGATTAATCAACTTTAATAATTAAAATAGCGTTTAGGTGGTAGCAAGTAGTTTTTCTACTTACTACCGCCTAAAAAAAATAATATACATGAAGCTAGTAAAAGAGTAATAATTTTAAAAACTATTGGTATATGTTTTAGAGTTAAGGAGAGCTGTGGGGTAAAAGTATTGTTTTGAAGGACAAGTTGTTTGAATATTCATAATTAAATAGTCTTTAAAAATAAAATCAAAAATATATAACTGGAATTATGCTTATAAATTCTTTGAGAATCTCATAAAATAAAAAGTGCATAATAAAACGAAATATGCAAGATATTATTAAAAACTTGCATATTTTCAAATATTTTAATTATTACAAATTAATAATAATTTAAAAAAATCCTTGCTGTATAGTATAAAATATGTTAAAATCTTATTCAAATCTTATTATGTAATAGGTAAGATTATAAAAATTTACAGATTATGGTGAGGCAATGATTGCAATAGTTGACTATGGTGCAGGAAATTTACATAGCGTAAAAAATGCATTGGATTTTCTTGGTGCGCAAAGTGTTATAACTAACATTGAGGCAGAAATTCAGAGTGCTGATGGAGTTATTTTACCTGGGGTTGGCTCTTTTGGAGATGCTATGCAGTCAATGCAAAAAAGTGGTCTTGCAGATGTTGTAAAAAATGTTGCTACAGGTGGAAAACCGTTTCTTGGAATATGTTTAGGGCTTCAGCTTTTGTTTGAAGGCTCGCAAGAATCGCCAGATGTTAAAGGGCTTGGAGTTTTATCGGGTAAGATTTTAAAAATCCCTAATAAAGACGGTTTGAAAGTTCCGCACATGGGCTGGAATTCACTTGAAATAACACAGCATAATGGAATATTTTCAAATATTGAGTCTAATCCATATGTTTATTTTGTTCATTCTTATTATTTGCAGGTGGAAAACGAAAGTGATGTTGCCGCAAATACACAGTATGGAGTTCTTATAAATTCAGCAGTTCAGAAGGGCAATCTTTGTGCTGTTCAGTTTCATCCAGAAAAAAGTGGCGAAATAGGGCTTAAAATGCTTTCTAACTTTATAAATATGTGCAGGGAGGGTAGCTAAATGCATGCAAAGAGAATTATACCTTGCCTTGATGTGAAGGACGGCAGAGTGGTAAAAGGCATAAGCTTTGTTAACTTGCGTGATGCAGGTGACCCTGTAGAATGTGCAATAGCTTACAATGAAAAAGGAGCAGACGAACTTGTACTGCTTGACATAACTGCAACACATGATGGTAGAGGTACAATGATAGATATAGTAACAAAAGTTGCAAATTCGATTTTTATTCCATTCACAGTAGGTGGAGGAATTTCTAGTGTAGATGATTTTACACAAATTTTAAGAGCTGGTGCAGATAAAGTTTCGGTTAACTCTGCGGCGGTGCGTAATCCACAGCTCATAAATGATGCTGCAAAAAAGTTTGGTAGTCAGTGTGTTGTGTGTGCTATAGATGCAAAGAGAAATGATGCAGGCTGGGAAGTTTATCTTAACGGTGGCAGAATACCAACAGGCATTGACGCTGTAAAGTGGGCACAAGAGGCATACCAAAGGGGAGCGGGCGAAATATTGCTTACCAGTATGGACTGCGATGGCCAGAAGAATGGATATGATTTAGAACTTACTAAGGCAGTTTCACAAAGCGTTGGAATACCTGTTATAGCTTCAGGTGGGGCAGGTACACTTGAGCATTTTTACGATGCATTAACTCTTGGAAGTGCGGATGCTGTTTTAGCTGCATCATTGTTTCATTTTAATGAAATACCGATAGCACAGCTAAAGCAATACCTTACACAGCGTGGGTTATCAGTAAGAAAATAGATAAGCAATTTGTTTTTTATATATAGGAGGAATAGATATGAATGAGAGTAATGGCAATATAAACTTTTCAGAAATAACACCAGAAATAAATGTTTTAACAGAGCTTTGTCTTAAAAACAGCTCTATTGATCCAGAACTTTATCCAAAGTACGATGTAAAGAGAGGCCTGCGTGATGTTAACGGAAAAGGCGTTCTTACAGGACTTACAGAAATTTCAGAAATTATCTCAAGTAAAAATGTAGATGGTCAAAGCGTTCCGTGCGATGGCAAGCTTTTTTACAGAGGATATGATGTAGAGGATATTATAGCGGGTTCATCTGCAAGTGGTCATTTTGCATTTGAAGAGTCAACCTATTTGCTTTTGTTTGGCAAATTGCCTACAAGTCAGGAACTAGGGGAGTTTGAAAATCTTCTTTCAAAATATAGACAACTTCCAACTAGTTTTGTTCGTGATATTATTATGAAGGCACCAAGCAGAGATATGATGAATGCACTTGCAAGAAGTGTTCTTACTTTGTATTCTTATGATGATAATGCAGATGATACAACTTTGCCAAATGTTCTTCGTCAGTGTATACAACTCATTGCATTGTTTCCACTTATTTCAGTTTACAGTTTTCAAACATACAAATATTATCATGATGGAGATAGCCTGTTTATCCATGCACCACGAGCAGATTATTCCACAGCGGAAAACATACTTCATATGTTGCGTGCAGATAGTAAGTTTACAGACCTTGAGGCAAGAGTGCTTGATATGGCTTTGGTACTTCATGCAGAGCATGGTGGCGGTAACAACTCAAGCTTCACAACCCATGTTGTAACATCATCAGGAACAGACACATATTCAGCAATTGCTGCTGCCCTTGGGTCCCTTAAAGGACCAAAACACGGTGGTGCAAACATTAAGGTTGTTCAGATGTTTGAGGATATGAAAAATAATGTAAGCAATTGGGAAGATGACAAAGAAGTTTCAGATTATCTCAAATCGTTGCTTGCAAAAGAATCTTTTGATAAAAAGGGACTTATCTATGGTATTGGCCATGCTATATATTCCGTTTCAGACCCTCGTGCAAAGATGTTCCGAGGTTTTGTCGAAAATCTTTCAAAAGAAAAGGGTCTTGAAAGCGAATTTGCCTTTTATTCTAGAGTTGAAAGATTAGCACCAGAAATTATTGCGGGTAATCGTAAAATGTTTAAGGGCGTTAGTGCAAATGTCGATTTCTTCAGTGGATTCGCTTATTCTATGCTTGGTCTTCCAAACGAACTTTTCACACCAATTTTTGCAATGGCTCGCATATCTGGTTGGAGTGCACATAGAATGGAAGAGCTGATAAACGCAGGCAAGATTATTCGCCCTGCATATATGAGCGTTTTAGAGCAAAGAGAATATATTCCATTTGACCAAAGAAAATAACAGAATCACAGGTATCGTTAAGAGTGGCACCCATACTGTAGATGTTTTAATTCTACAGCATGAGGTGCTATTTCAATAGTTGTAATATGCTTCATGTCGAAAAAAATAATATTTATGTTCGTATATACAGATAAACCTATTGAGAGAGGTTTAAAAATGAACACTGAAAAGAAGCAAAGAGGAATGTTTATTGCTTTTGCATTTATATGGTCTTTTGTTTTTTGGGTTTTAAGCATAATACTTGCCACAAAAGGTAATGTTGAGCTTCTCCAAAATGCAGATTTGTTAAAAGCTATTCTAAAAGGTACATTAGGTAGTGAACTTAGAACAATTACAATACTTAGTACCTTGGCTGGTTATGGCCCTGCGGTAGCAACAATTTTTATTCTAATTGTATGTCCTAAAACAAGAAACTATTTTAAAAATAAGTTTAAGCTAAACACATCATATAAATATTCATTACAGATACTTGGAATATTTATATTAATAAGTACTGTGCCTGCCATACCTTTAGCAATGGCTAATGGTTTGAGTGGAACAACGGGATGGCCCATATCTGGCTTAGTTCTTTTGTTCTTTATATATCAGTTTATTACATCTGGTACTGAGGAACTTGGATGGAGGGGTTATCTTCTGCCGTCCATTCTAAAGGAGAAAACCCCGTGGGAATCAAGTATCCATATAGGCGTAGTTTGGGCATTGTGGCATACACCAATAGTGCTCTATATATTTTATGTACAAGGACTGCCAATTCCGCAAATTATATTATCGTTTATTGGCTTTATCGCTGGTACAATTGCAATGTCAGCTGTACATACATATTATTATCTAAAAACAAAGAACATATTATTTAGTATGTTTATTCATGCAGTGAGTAACACAGTTCCAATGCTCGTTGGTGCTATGGTTGCAAATTCATATAAGGTTTCTGTTGCTGTTCAGGCTTCATTATGGGTATTTGTAATAGTTATTTCAAAGAAGAATAAGGAACTATTTGATAATATCTATACAGATTTATAAATTACTATTTATATACAACAAGGAAAGTTAAGCCCAGTTTAGTACTGAATTAAAACATGATGTTGCCCCTTTTAAAAAAGCTACCGTATTTTGCTGAAGAAGGGTAGGGGGCTCTATAAACAAAAAGCTTGCGTAAAGAATGATTAACAGAGCAATGATAGACATTTTAAAACAAAGGTATCTAGAGGGCACAAGGGTTGAACTTAAAAACATGGTAGAGAAAGGTGGTAAGCAATCGGTACTTTAGAATTTGTTAAAATATTACAAAATACAAAGTTTTAATTATGCAAAAATTATATTGACAATGTCCTAAGTAGGCTATATAGTTTTAAGTGTAAACAATATTGTTGCTATTTAAAATTAAAATGGAGGCTATTGTATGCTAGAAGAAAAAATGATTTCAAGTTTTGATGGAACAAAATTGTATTTTAAGAAAGAAACGGCAGAAAATGCTAAAGCGGCAATTGTAATTGTGCATGGCTTATGTGAGCACTTGGGACGTTATGATTATATGACTAAAACATTTTTAGCTGCTGGTTTAAATGTTTATCGTTTTGACCATAGGGGTCATGGGAAGAGCGAAGGAGTTAAAGCCTTTTATTCAAATTATGAGGAAATATCTAATGATGTAAAAACAATCGTGGATATTGCGTTAAAGGAGAATGAAGATATTCCTGTGTTTTTGCTTGGGCACAGTATGGGCGGTCATGCAGTTACACTTTTTGGTACTAAATATCCTGGTAAGGTAAAAGGTATTATTACATCAGGAGCGTTAACCCGTTATAACCATCAATTGGCAGGACCATTACCTTTACCTCTTCCAGTAGATCAATATCTTCCCAATGAATTAGGTGATGGAGTATGCAGTGATCCTAACGTAATTAAAGCTTATAATGAAGATCCTCTTGTATTAAAGGAATTCTCAGTAGGACTTTTAAATTGCATAAATGATGGTGTTATCTGGTTAAAAGAAAATGCTGAACGGTTTAATGACCCAGTATTAATTCTACATGGAGCTAATGATGGTCTTGTATCAAATTTAGATTCTCGTGTGTTCTTTGGTGATATTTCATCTACAGATAAATCACTACATATCTATGCAAATTTATGTCATGAGATATTTAATGAGCCATGTAAAGATGAAATTCTTATTGAAACACTCACATGGATTAAAAAGCATATTTAAGAATGTTTTATATTTATTAACCTCACATAGAAATTATAGTTATTTTCTATATAATTCTAAA
>SAAR01000746.1 GCA_009916335.1 Erysipelotrichia bacterium
TATTAAAAGTCTCCTGTGTCTGCGTGATGTCTCCAATTACCATCACTGTTTCACACAAACTGCCAAGTTCGATTCCTTCGATAAATTTTAACGGTGCAGAACGGCGATCTTCACGATGCTCTGTTTATGTTTGTGTTGTCATAAACTGTCGAGTACAACGCTCTTGTCTGCCCGAGTTCTTAATTCGATTTTTAAAGATTCTCCATCTACTGTTTCTCAGATGGCTTTATTATTTTAACAATTACTGTCTGTTCATCCACAGTATACTCTATTTCAGCACCGCACTTGGGACATTTCATTTCTGTCTCTGTTCCAGAACGAGAACGACCAAATTTATGTCCACAACTGCTACAAAAAGTAAAAAGTTTCATACCACTCATTCCTCCAATACCATTTTCAAGATGCACTCTCCTTTCTATAGCTTACAGTGCTTCCTATAACTTATAACCTTTAACCATATTGAGTTATCTAACAAGGATAAATACTCTGTTTTTTTCTTAACGATTGTTCACGACCTTTCGAATATGTAATTTTTTAAATAACTTTATTTAATTATATATAGGAACTTATGTTCTGTCAATACTAAGAATAAGTAATTTTTAGAAATGTATGTTCTTATATGTCATTGCTAAATAATGATTTTAGATTGGTACGCAAAATAAAAAAACTTAACTTAAAAATGGAATTTACGTCCCAACTGCATAAAAAATAATACAATTACTATTGCCATGTCATATATTGTCTATTATAATGTTGTCGATACAAATATAGTTTTATGTGTTATTATGCAGCATTTTACATTGTATTTCTATCAATGTACGATCCTGAAAACTTTAGGATTGGGAGGCAAGTACCTTCTCTATCAACGCTATCTTATTCACTTATAAAACCTCCCCCCATGCATCTCAAAGTTTTTAAACAACCCCAAATGTTAATTTATAGCTCCACTAGCATCTATAATAACAAATATTCTCTTAATTACTTTTACTTGAAATTGGTACAGGAGGGTTCTAATGCCATTAGAAACACAAATCAAAAATACACTGAACGACTCTATGAGGGATTATATTGAATCAGAGACATATAAAAAACAGGTCGAGAATATCAATAACCAAGTACAGGAACTTCGCTCCCAGCTTAATGAGCAACAGCAACAACAGTTAGATGCCTTAATAGAAGACATTAAAAATTGTACTAATAGTTTTTCTTCCGAGGCATATTTAGTGGGTGTTATTAAGGGTATAGCTTTAACAGAGAAATTTTCTCGTACTTTATGATAAAATTCATTAAAGAAAAGGGTTTCAAGTTTTCTTGTACAACAACGATAATAGCTGTTATGAAAGACAACGCTGGACAATCCTTCACGAAATAGGCCATATATACCTGGGTCATTTTGAACCGAATTGCCAGTTATCCTTTGTGGAAAAAGAAGCAGAAGCCAACTTCTTTGCAAAGTACAGTATCGCCCCACCACCACTAATAAACTACGCAAATTGCAGCTGCCCAAAGGACGTAGCCAACCGCTTCCATG
>SAAR01000747.1 GCA_009916335.1 Erysipelotrichia bacterium
TATGAGTGCAAAAAAACTTTTTTCTTTCTCTCTCAAGTTCTTTATAAAATATATTTTACAGCAATGGTACATCTACATTTTTGTTAAAAATGTAGATGTTGTTGCTTGTCAAAACAAGCTTGTTGGAGAGTTGTTTGTAAATAAATATAAATTTAGTGATGTTGCGATTTTACCTTTTTTTAGATTGTGTGAAAAAAAAATAGATAGTTTTAAACATAAAGAGTATGACTTTTGCTATATCTCTTTGGCGCATCCTCATAAAAACCATGCACTTTTGTTTGAAGCTATGAAGATTTTATCAGATGAGGGTATCGCAATACGATTGGCGGTTACTGTTGAAAGTGATAGGATAGAACTGATAGATAAAATAAATGAGATAAATAATATAGGCGTTGTTAAAATTGATAACTTAGGGGTACTTCCTAAAAGTAAAGTTTGCAAGTTATATGCACAAAGTAAATGTTTGATTTTTCCTTCAAAAGAAGAGACATTTGGACTAGGATTGATTGAAGCGGTTGATATGGGGTTGGATGTGATCGCTGCTGACTTGAACTATGTGTATGAAGTTATCGTCCCATCGATGGTGTTTAATCCAGATAGTGCTAAAATGTGCGCCAATGCAATCAAAGAGTATATGAACAATAAACAAAAAAAAAGTATAAGTTTGATTAATAATGAGATAGATACTTTAATACATAAATTAATTAAGGGTCAAAATAATGTTTAAAAATAAAATATTACTTATTACAGGGGGAACAGGTTCTTTTGGAAATGCTGTTCTTCGTAATTTTTTAAATACAGACATAAAAGAGATAAGAATTTTCTCTCGTGATGAGTTGAAGCAAGACGATATGCGAAAAAAATACAATAATGACAAACTTAAATTTTACATTGGTGACGTAAGAGATGTTAATTCGTTAGAAGATGTTATGAGAGGTGTTGATTTTATTTTTCATGCGGCCGCTTTAAAGCAAGTGCCCTCTTGTGAGTTTTATCCTATGCAAGCAGTTCAGACAAATGTTGTGGGAACGGAAAATGTTTTAAATATGGCCATTAAACATAAAGTACAAAAAGCAATTGTTTTAAGTACTGATAAAGCAGTTTATCCTATCAATGCTATGGGCATTAGTAAAGCGATGATGGAAAAAGTAGCTGTGGCTAAAAGTAGAAATTTGAAAGAAAATGAAACGGTTATTTGCTGTACACGTTATGGGAATGTTATGGCAAGTCGTGGTTCAGTCATTCCTCTTTTTATCAATCAAATAAAAAACAATAAAGAAATTACAATTACAGATCCAAATATGACTCGGTTTATGATGAGTTTGGATGATGCTGTGAATTTAGTTATGTTTGCTTTTAAGAATGGAAAAAATGGAGATATTTTTGTTCAAAAATCACCAGCAGCCACAATAGAACTTTTGGCCAATACTCTTAAAAAATTATTAGACCATCCAGAACATATTGTTAAAACAATAGGTACAAGACATGGTGAAAAGCTATATGAAACACTTTTGACACGTGAAGAGATG
>SAAR01000748.1 GCA_009916335.1 Erysipelotrichia bacterium
AATTCTTTGCTCATCATCTAGTTCTAAACTATTTTCATTGGATGCAAAAAGTTCAATCTCTTTTGCAAAGTTTTCTTTTTGAGGTTCAACAAATCTGTAGTATTGGTACTGATCTTTTGAACCTATTTGGATTTTATAGCTACCCTCTTTCACATACTCTTTTATTCGTTTTGTCATCTCTATTGAATTGCTTGTTAAAAGCACTAAATCTATATCAAATGTTGCTTTACCATGATTTTCAAGTTCACTATCTAAGAGCATAAGTGTTGCAAAGCCACCTACAACCACATAATGCTTGTCTAAATCTTTACAGTAATCTTGAAAATGGCTCAAACCTGCGTAATCAGTCTCTTTCATCTCTGTCCCTTAATTTCTCTATAATTTTTGTTTCTAAGTGTTCTACTGCTTCTTGTACTCTCTCATCTTCTTCATTTTTGAAAAATCTTAATACATACAATGGATTTATCGTATCTTTGTGAGCAAAAACAGATGGCTCTCTATCCCATACTTCAATTTTATACTGGGCAACATCTTCATCACACTCTAAAGCCTCTAGCTGCTTGGATGTAAGCTTTTTATGAGAAATAGCAACTGTTTTTATTTTCTCTTCTACCAATGTAGAATAATATGATAGTGCTGTAAATCCACTATATACTTTTTCATCTATAAAATCTTTTGCAAAAAAGCTATATTTTACAGGTGATTTTACTACCTCTTTTAACCGCTCATACACTTCTATAGGTGAAATAAAATGGATATATCTACTTCTGCCATTAACCTCTATTTGAACATATCCTAATGCCTCTAAAACCTTTAGAGCTTGCGATGTGGCTCTAAGTTCTCTACTAATAGCTTGTGCAATCTCTTTTATCATCATGCCACTATGTATTTGATTATCTAAATAACCTATCAAAATCATATCTGCATCACTTGTTAAAGAAACTTCTCTCAATGGGGTATTCTTTTTATTTTGTGTTTGTATCTGCATAAGTGCAAAAGGCATATAGATTTGCTTATCTTTTATAACAAACGGAATATACTTCTTTATCAGGCTCTCAATGCTTCTATTATCGAGTTTATCAAACACTAAAACTGTATGACAAGAAGTAAGTTCATCAAGACGCTTGATGGCATTTTGATGAACTCTTATGTCAATTGTTTCATCTTTTACACCCGCAAATACAACACATACATCTTGTATCTTTGCACTCCAAAGTTCATATCCAGCTTTTAAATAAAGTGGTACATTAACAGTGATATTGTTTGGTACAATTTTCCAATTGGTACTATTTTGAATATATTCAAATATCTCTTTTTTTGTTTTCATAAACTTATATTAACATAAAAATTGTTAAATTTACAATAGTATGTAAATATTGTATTTTTTATTTTATTTTAATAATAAGTAATTACTTTAAGGGGGTAAGTGTTTTTGATGAAATCTCAACTTCTTGATTTAGATAATCTCCAATAATCCATTTGCCATCATCGACTTTTACAAATATAAAGTTACTTGTTTGAAGTAGAT
>SAAR01000156.1 GCA_009916335.1 Erysipelotrichia bacterium
GTACTATACAATGGTGTGAATATTTTGGAACAAAAAAAGGAATATATTAAAATTTTAGGATATATGCCTCAATATACTCAATTATATGAAGATTTTACTCTTGAGGAGTATTTATATTACATAGGTGCTTTAAAAGGGGTATCAAAAAAATTACTCAAAGAGAGGATTCCACGATTGTTGATGGATGTAAATCTCCATCAACAATGTCTTTGTAAAATTAAAACTTTTTCTGGTGGAATGAAACAAAGAGCTATGTTGGCTCAGGCTTTGTTGAATGATCCAAAAATATTAATATTGGATGAACCAACAGCAGGACTTGATCCTAAACAGCGAATTAAACTTAGGAATTTAATAGCCAAAATGAGTGCTAAAAAAATTGTTTTAATTTCTACTCATGTAGTCAGTGATGTTGAATTTATATCAAAAAAGGTCATATTGATAAAAAAAGGTAAATGTATTGCTTGTGAAAATTCTAAAAAATTACAAAAAGATATTCAACAAATGAGTAAAGTAATAGAAACTAGCGAATCAGAAATTGATGAGTTACAAAAGAAATATTCTGTAAGTAGCATTTATTATGAAAATGAAAAATTATATGCAAAAATAGTTCTAAAAGAAAATCAAATAATGGTAGGAAAAGATGTCTATCCATCGCTTGAAGACGTCTATTTATATCATTTTGGTGATGATTATGAAAATATTTAAATATGAGTTATTAAAGTATTTTAGAAATAAAGTTTTTATGGTTATTTTTGTTGTATCATTAATTTTGTGTGGTATATTCTATTATCTTGATGCTTCATCACAGCCAATCAATTTAAAAGAATATCAAACCATTCACAAAAAAGTCGATTCTTTAAATATAAAAGAAGCGAAAAAATATATTGGTGAATTACAAGCAATCTATTCCTTTTATGACCTCTATCAAATGGCGCAAAATAGCGAGGATGTTATAGTTGAGTTTGAACAGACGAAAGGATACGATTGGGTGTCTAAAGCTTTAATGCAACTTAAGGATGTGAAAGTGATAGATACTCGTGCGAATCAAGCATTGTTAGAGCGATTAAACAAGGAATTGGATAATATAGAAAATTATCCTGTATATCGTAAAAAGTTAATTGAACAATCTTCTGTAAATGAAACAATATCAATTTTTAAAGGAAAAACGAACTTAGAGCTAAACAAAAAAATATTAAATGTTTATCAAAAAGTGGATAGAAAACTTTCTTTAACACTTTCAACTTCAATAGGAATTGAAAGACTTTTAAGCTATACGATTCCAAATGTTTTTTGTATTATTTTGATAATTTATATGATTGGAGTTACGATCTATCAAGAACGTAATAAAGGCTTTTTCGCTTTTACAAAAACCATGCAGAAGGGAGGAAGGGCACAGTTTTATGCAAAGTTGGCTACCCTTATTGTGTATAGTAGTGCATGGTTGCTTTTTGCATATATCATTTGCGGGATTCTTACTAGTTTCATCTATGCACTGCCTGCACTAGAAACAACAATACAAAGTATTCCTTTATTTATGAAATCAACCATACAAGGAAATATTTTGGTGTTATTAGTTGTTTTTATGCTATTTAAAATAGTAACCATCTCTTTATTGACTTGTTTGTTTTATATCGTAGCACAACATATTTCTTCTTATTTTACTTTGGTATTTACGCTTGTAATATTTTTTGTTGTTTCTTATTTAGCGTATATAAGAATACCAGAATTAAGCGCTTTGGCTATATTTAAATATATTAATTTATATTTTATTTTACAACCAGTATTTTATTTGTCAAATTATGTATGCTATACATTTTTACAAATTCCTTTATCTATTTTTCAAAGTTTATTTTTACTAACGTTATTAGTAATGATGTTAGTAATCATTGTATCATACCAGCAACCTATTAAAATTAAAAAGGATAGTCCTTTCAAAAAAAGAAAAGTTAAAATGCAACCACATTCGTTATTTTTTTATGAATGTAAAAAGGTTTGGATTAAAGACTTCGGGATCGTTTTTTTTACTATTCTCTTAAGTTTGCAGTTTTTCGCTTTGTCCAATATGCAACCTAATATTACTATGGATGATATTTACTATAATAACTTTATAGATACAATCGGCGCAAAAGTAACAAAGAAGGGTGATGAATTAATCTATTCTTTAAACCAACGATACCTTTCGATACAAAGTGATCGAAATGAAAATGACTATAAGGAAGTAGAACTGTGGAATCGTTATCCATCCTTTTTAAAATATCAAAAAAATTATTTAGATTTAAAAGAGAAAAAAAAAGGAGAACTTTTAAAAAATAACGAATACTTTTTATTGTTCGAAAATAATTTGATGAATCAAATTGCTTATTTACTATTGATTACAGGCATTATTGTAACGTGTGTTTCCTCTTTTAGTCGTGAAAAAGAAACAAGGTTAGATGAATTGCAATTTATGTCTAGTAATGGAGGTAATGTGTTGTGGTCCTATAAAATATTTGCAATTCTTTCTTTTGTTTTACCACTATGCCTGATTCTTTACAGTTCAATAATCTTAAGAAATCATTATTTCTTTACACAAATACAATATACGAGCAATATCACGAACCTGACAACATTACAAGAATTTAAAATGTCTTTGTCGATTAGTAAATTTCTATGGGTTTCAATGTTTATAAGGCTTGTATTCTCAGGGATGTTGGTCATTATAACTAGTTATATAACTAAGAAAATACAAAGTCGTTATTCAGTAATAACGATTACGATTTTCATTAGTATGGTAGGCTTTTTAATAGCGGAAATTATGAAGAATATTAATTTTAATCCTTTGTATTGTGTAATAAACATCTCCCTTTCAAGAAATATAGTAGTGGTTTTCTGTTTATTAATAATATTTAGTATAATAGCGTTTATATGTTATAAGAAAGCAGGTAAAATGATATGAAAAAAATATTAACCATTCTTTTAATGGCTTTATTACTCGTAGGTTGTCAATTCAAAACGAAAGAAACTTCTAATGCTTCTGTTGATCAAAAAGAAGATTTGAAATTTGGTTTAACGATTGCAAACTCAGAAGATGGCTCATATATGATGGCAACAAAAACTTCAAATTCTATCAAATATAAAATTCTCTATTTTTATGATAAAGCAACAGATACATTAGTGCCCTTATGTCATAAAAACAATTGTGAACATAATGATATGGATTGTTCAGCTTTTCAATTAGGAACAATTGAGAATAATGAGCAAATTTATAAAGTATTTTCTATGATTTTTTATAAAGATAGACTATATTTAGCTTATATTGGCATTACAGGAAATACGCCAGTTTTGATACAAAGTGTTGCTAAGGATGGAACAGATTTAAGAAAAGAGTATGAGAGTAATGAATTAGGAATGATAAATACATTTAATATGTATCAAGATAAATTAATTGTTTCAAAGGGTTTTTTTGGTAAAGATGCCACAGGTAATATAGTTGGTTCCTCTACCATCAATGCTGTGCTATGCTATGATCTTACAACGAAGAAAGAAACATACATAGCAAATGAAGAAAAAATAGCGGATCGTATGGTGTATTTGATTGGAATGAAAGATAGATTGTTTTACTATGCAGATATTAATATGCAAACAAATGTAAATGAAGTTTTTTTGTATCAAATGGAGGATGGGAAAACTAAGTTAGTTTCAAATAATGCCGAAAAGGTTAGTGTAGCATATGATGGGTATTTTTATTATTTAAATGCAAATAATGAGGTGATTAAACAAGGTATAGATGCTAAGGAGAATAGTTTGTTTTTGCAATTGGATGAACAACCATTATTTTTCTATGTTTCTCCACAAGGGTATTTAACATATTATAACCAAAATAGTGAAGGAGATACCTATATGCAAATTATTGATCTCACTTCAAAGAAATCACTGTTTGCAAAACCTAAAAAAAATATGGAGGATATTGGTAGAAATCTAGAATACTATTTTTTGCAAGATAATGAAAATAAACTATATCGATATGATATTAAGCGTAATAAAACGGAAGAATTGAACTAAAATCATTTTTATTATTTAATGATTAGCCTTGCTTTATTGATATGCTTTTTGATGAGTTGTGCGTAATTGATTTTATAAGAATTGCTTTTATTTTAGATCGTTATAAATAGACGTTAAATTTCTTCTATTAGCGTGCTATACTAAAGTTAGTAAATGGAGGAAGTGTGAATGATAGCTGATCGTTTAATACAGATTATTCAGTATTTAGAAAAACATACACAAACATCTTATAAAGAAATTAGTGATGCTTTGTCATTAAAAGAAAAATAAGTTCGCTATGATATTGAACGAATTAATGGTGTCTTGCTTACTGAGCGATTAGAGCCAATTGAAAAGTTTTCAAAGGATGTATTACGTTATGTCCATGATGATAAAATCAATAGCTTGTTTGCGATTAATTCTCTCCTTTATACCAATGAGCAGCATATTGCTTTACTTTATTAATTGTTTAGTTTGATAGTGAACAATTAAACCTTAGAAAGTTAAGTGAAGATTTTGCAGTTTCACGCTCAAGTATTAAAAATGATGTAAACACAGTTGTGAAAATATTGTAAGAGTAAGGATTGTGTTTATCCTATGAGCATAAGTTTATTTTATCTGGCCCTGTTTTTTCACGCTATCAAATGATGAGTAAAGAGTTTAGGAAATATATTTATATGTATGGTCGTAAACGAACAGTATTTAATGCTTATGAAATGTATGCTATGCATTTTTTTAGTGATGCGTATCAAGGAAGAAATGACAAAACGTTAATTACTTGGGTTAAAAAGTATTTAGAACAACGTGATATTGTATTAAGTGATGTGTCATTTCGATGGTATATCGCTAATATCATGATAATGTTCTACTACTTTTTTAAAAAAAAGGGGAGGGGGGGAAGTACGTCCTTTCGACAAAATTGTGAGCAACGGTTACATAGTGAGATAGATGAGTAAATTTAGTGCAAATTAAAGAAATAACAGAGATTGAACTTGATGAACAAAAGCGTCAATTAATAGAGCGTTTGCTAGAGTATACAACACATTCTCATGCTTCTTTAGCACGAAAAGAAAAAGATTGTGCTAAGATTGTCGCTTATTTAATTAGTATTATGGTGGTTAAAACAAAGTTCAATTTTGGGAATGATACGATTTTATATGAAGGTTTAATGAAGCATATTCAATCGCTTTTACAAAGGATGCATGATGGTGTTGAAATTGGTTGTGGTCAATTGCCATACCTAAGTGAAAAGGAAAAAGAGATCATCTATCAAGTACGATTATCATTAAGTGAAATTGATGCACTAAAACAGTTGCATAGTGAAATGAAGACTGTATATATTGTTTTTCATTTTATTGCAGGGCTTAAGCGTAGAGAGAGGATACAAAATAAAAAGGTATTGCTTGTTTGTGGGTAAGGCTATGCACTTACAAAAATGGTAGAAGAAACGTTGCAAAGTGAATTTCAAATTGAGATTGTAGATATGATTCCTTCCTATAAATTGCATTTATATCCATTTACACAAGCGATTGATTGTGTGATTACAGCAATGCGTATTGAGATTGGATTAAGTAAGCTTTTAATTTATATCAATCCTTTCTTACAGGAAGAAGATTATTTAAAAATTAGTAAAGCAGGAATTTCAAGGAAAAAACTATTGTCTAATTATTTTGGAATTTATTCACGTTTAGACTTTTCATCTTACCATGATCGTGAAAAAGTGATGAAGGTAATGCAAGAGGAGTTAGGGTATAGCAATGTTCGTAACCATAAAAATGTATTGTCACTCACTGATATTTTGCGTATGGATAGTATTCAAGTGTTAAATGGTATTGATTTAGAAGTAATGCAAAATGAATACTTATCTTTGTTTCATTTAGAACAATGTGCAGATATTACTTTAATGAATGATGAATTTGAGGAATACCAAAGTGTATGGATGGATGAGGAAGAATTGTTGATCCATAATAGTGAAAGTACGCATATTACAAAAACAAAGATGGCGATGATTGTTTTAAAACAAGGGTATTCCTATAAACAAAGGAAAATTAGAGTGTTGATACTTTGTGTTAGTAAAGAACAATTAGAAAATGTTTTAGCAATTAAACAGTTCTCGAAGCTTTGTATGCGTACAAATTTTATGTAACAAATGAAATAGGTAAGCTATAAAGAGTAAGTTTATCGATTATTTGCATTCCATGTAAACCAAACAAAATAAATATAAAACCAATAAAAAGTTGGGGTTTTGTTTGTATAAATGGCAAAAAACCAACTTTTTATTCTTTTGCTTTATGAATATTATAAAAGAATGTTGAAGGAAAGGGACAAAAGCATTAGAGTATGGGTATGAAAGGAATATCCTATGTCAAAAACAACAAAGCTACGTCAAGAGGAAATCATCAAGATGGTGTTAAGTGAAAATGAAGTTAAAGTGAAAGAATTAGCTCTTTATTTTAATGTTTCAATGGAAACGATTCGTAAGGATTTAAATTATTTAGATACTTTGGGAATGGTGGAAAAAACACATGGTGGTGCTAAAATCATCAATGATTATTATCAATTACCAGTCAATGTGAAACTACAAGAAAATGTAGAAGTGAAACGTTGTATTGCAAGAAAAGCATTAGATTTGATTGATGATAATAGTGTTGTCTTTTTAGATGCAGGAAGTACAACGATACAATTAGCAAAACTATTGAAGATTAAAAAAGGGTTAACCATCGTTACAAATTCCATCGTGGTGGCTGATATTGCTTTAGAGAGCAATCAAGATGTCATCTGTACTGGTGGTATTGCACAAAAGCGTGGAAAATGTTTGGTAGGTTTATTTGCCAGTAATGTAATTGATGCGATTCACATTGATACGATGATTACTGGTTCTGATGGTTTTAAAGGAATGCAAGGACCATCGACCTTTTCACTAGAGGAAGCAGAGATTCGCTCTCATGTGATCAAAAACAGTGATCGCAAGGTGTTGATTTGTGATGCCTCTAAATTTTCTAAAACATCAACGTATCAGTTTGCCAAGTTTGAGGATTACGATTATTTTGTAACAAATGAAAGTGATGAATTAGAGGAAACGATTTTAAGAAAAGTAAAACATGTTATAAAAGTAAAAGGAGTATAAAAGATGAAACTACAAATTGCATTAGATACATTAACGTTAGCAGAATGTATAGCGTTAATAGATGAAGTAAGTGAAAGTATTGATGTCATAGAAGTGGGTACACCATTCGTGATTGAAGAAGGAATGTTACCAGTGCGTGAATTAAAAAAACGCTATCCTCACAAAGAAGTATTGGCAGATGTTAAAATTATGGACGCTGGAGAATATGAAGCAGATAAATGTTTTGAAGCAGGTGCTGATATTGTTACTGTTTTAGGGGTAAGCAATGATGCGACGATTGAAGGGGTTGTAAGAAGTGCTAAAAAACATAATGGAAAAGTTATGGTCGATATGATTGCAGTAAAAAATTTAGCACAAAGAAGTGTTCAACTTGATCAGATGGGTGTTGATTATATTTGTGTCCATACTGCCTTTGATATTCAATCTACAGGAAAAAATCCATTAGATGAATTAATCGTAGTGAATCAGGTTGTAAAACATGCCAAATCAGCTGTGGCAGGTGGTGTAAAGTTGGCAACGATTGATGCAATCGTGGAGGAAGGTGCTGCGATTATTGTCGTTGGTGGAGCTATTTGTAATGCGAGTCATCGTGCTATGATGGCAAAAGAAATGAAAGAACATTTAAAGTAGAGGTGCAAATATGAATCATCAAGAATATGCAGAAATTGTTATCAATGAATTAACACATACATTAAAAACGATTAATCCTAAACAAGCAGATGCGTTTGTATCTTTATTAATGAATGCAAAGGAAGTATTTTGTGCAGGTGCTGGTAGAAGTGGCTTTCAAGTAAAAGGCTTTGCGATGCGTTTAATGCATATGGGGGTGGCTTTCTATGTCGTAGGGGAAACTTGCACACCTAATATTTCAGATGACGGTTTATTAGTCATTTGCAGTGGTAGTGGAGAAACAAAATCACTT
>SAAR01000749.1 GCA_009916335.1 Erysipelotrichia bacterium
TGTAAAAGCGATAGATTATCTCAGCACCCAAGAGAGTATGGATAAACCACTTGTTACAAATCTAGGAACAGGTACAGGATATTCAGTTCTTGATGTAGTAAAAGCTTTTGAGAAAGCGAGTGGTAAAGAAGTGCCATATAAACTATGTGAACGAAGAGCTGGAGATATCGCAAAATGTTATGCCAATCCTTCTTATGCAAAAGAGGTTTTAGGTTGGGAAGCAAAGCGAACAATTGAGCAGATGTGTGAAGATAGCTGGAGATGGCAGTCAAATAATCCAAATGGGTATGAGGAGTAAATAATTTGAAAAAAGTATTATTAGTATTCGGAACAAGACCTGAAGCCATAAAGTTGGCTCCACTTGTAAAAGCATTTGAAAATGAGCCTTCAATAGAGTCAAAAGTATGTGTAACAGCACAACATAGAGAGATGCTTGATCAAGTGCTTGAGATATTTGAAATAAAACCTGATTATGACTTAAACCTTATGAAGCCAGGGCAAGATTCGTATGACATCACGTCAAATGTACTTTTGGGGATGAAAAGGGTATTGTTAGAATTTCAACCTGATGTTGTTTTGGTTCATGGAGATACTACAACTACTTCAGCTTCATCTTTAGCTGCATTTTATCAAAAAATAAAAGTAGGTCATATAGAAGCAGGCTTGCGAACGGGTGATATTTATAGTCCATGGCCTGAAGAGGCAAATCGACAAATTACAGGAATTTTAGCAAACTACCATTTTGCTCCAACGACAACTTCTCAGAATAATCTTCTAAAAGAAAATAAAAATTCAAATGATATTATCATCACGGGAAATACAGTTATCGATGCACTCTTTTTGGCAATTGAAAAAATAGAAAAAGATGAAGAGTTAAAAGCTAAAATTGTAAACACAATTAACTCTCAATATAAATTAAAAGATGATAAAAAAATCATCCTTGTAACTGGACACAGAAGAGAAAACTTTGGAGAGGGCTTTATTAATATTTGTGATGCACTTAAAACAATCGCCATCAATAATCCAGATATAGATATAGTTTACCCAGTACATTTGAACCCAAATGTACAAAAACCAGTCAAAGAGATACTTTCAAATACACCCAATGTACATTTGATAGACCCACTTCAATATGAAAGCTTTATCTATATGATGAATAAATCATATTTTATCATCACAGATAGTGGTGGAGTTCAAGAAGAAGCTCCATCTTTAGGTAAACCTGTACTTGTAATGAGAGATACTACAGAAAGACCAGAAGCAGTTGAAGCAGGAACAGTGAAATTAGTAGGAACAAATAAAGAAAGTATTATCAATGAAGCTCAAAAACTGCTAGATAATCAAAATGAGTATAACACTATGGCAAAAGCACACAATCCGTACGGAGATGGAAAAGCTTGTGAAAGAATAGTAGAATTTATAAAGGGAGTAAAATTTTAATGGTAAAGAAAAAAATATGTGTTATAGGACTTGGGTATATAGGACTTCCAACATCAGCACTTTTGGCAAATAGAGGATATGAAGT
>SAAR01000750.1 GCA_009916335.1 Erysipelotrichia bacterium
ATTATATAAATATCACCCCTATTATTATAATTGATCCGGTAGCCGTCTTATGGTCATTACCGTAAAATTAAATTAAAAAATTGAAACATTACATCTTAGCTCATATCTTTGATATTGTTATTTACATGATCGATTTCTTCATTTGAAAAATGATATTTTTTGAATAGCTGAGTATCTAGGTTATTAGCAGATGTATCAAAATTCAAATCAGAATTAAGCGAAAAGTCCTGCATAGGTACGAATAAATAAGTCGATCGAGTTCCATTCTGATTGGCTTTAGCTAGACTAATCAAAAATCGGACAAACTTAGTATGTAGATATTTTTCAACATTCTCCGCTTGTTTTATATTTAACTCTAGTTCCGCTCCAATAACTAGATATGTTTCTGTTGCAATTTCATTTTTCCCAACAATTATTGTGTTTAGATTGTCATCATTTAAATCTGTTCCGATGTTATTGGCGAACGGCGTTAATATTTTAACTCTATCAACCCAGTCAGTATTACGAACTATTGTATCTCGGTCAATATATCCCAATTTACCACCGCTTGCATGTATTTTTACAGGAGAATTTATATCTTTATCAGTGATCTTAAAATCATTAGTTTTGGTAAACGTAGTAGAAAAACCAAAAGGATTACGGGAAGAAACATAATGTGACAGCATATTGTTAGAATCAATATCTAATATAATGCTATTATTTTTTACCAAACGATTAATAATTTTATAACTAGTATTACTGCTTATTAGTATGTTTAGTCCGTCAAAAGTAAGGGGGCGATTTCCTGATTCTTTCAATTCAGAATTTTTGATAGTTTGTATCAAAACACCATCTTTTTCGTTATTATAATGCTTATTCCAAAGAAAGTAATTAACCCCTCCTCGTAAATTAGCTGTAGGAAATACTTCTTTTGGTGTTACATAATTGACTATCTTTTCAAGAGACACGTCATTTAGCATTTTAGTTCTAAATGAGTCTAGTCCTTTCCCACCAGTAAACCATACACTGGGCGTAATTAACGTTATAAATTCAGGTTTTAACTCAATAGATAACTCTATGAAATGGTGATAAAGAGGCTTAGCACTTCCGTTACCACTATCGTTATCATTCTCTTGATAAGGAGGATTACCCACTATGACATCAAATTTCATTATATTCAATCCTTTTTGTATTTTCTTTATGGTATCCGATATATCTTCACTAATTTTTTTATTAATTTCTTCCACATATAAAATATTTGTTGTCCAATTCTTGTAGCCTGCTAACGTACGCTGTGTGATAGTCTTAGCCATAGGAGTTTTAGCAATGACGTAAATATTGTCTTTCAATACTTCTTGTATTATTTCATCTTCATCAATCTTGCTGAATCTTCCTGCTCGATCATCGTTTAGCTTATTTCGTTTTTGATAAAATAATGAACTTGCTACATAGAGAGGATATAGCCCTGTTTTAGAATTAATTTCAAGAATTTTAGTATTCGGTTTAAATACTTCTTTTGTGATCTCTGTATCAACCCAAGTGATC
>SAAR01000751.1 GCA_009916335.1 Erysipelotrichia bacterium
GGAAAGGAGTCTTTATGAATACTACAAGTAAACAATTAACGCAAAAACAAAGATATCAAATTGAAGTTATGTTAAACGAGAGATGTTCTCTATCAGACATTGCTTCCACTCTTCGTCGTGATGCACGAGGCATTAAATATGAAATCATGAAACACAGAAAATTAGCCGTTCGTGAAAATCAACATAATAAATGTGGCATTCAAAATTCTTGCACTCGTAATCGCCTGTGTCCTTCTTGCGTTTCTGGTAAATGCAAATACTGCAAATACATGAAATGTAATGAATTATGCAATGATTTTGTAGCGTTTCCTCAATGTAAAAGAACGCTTCGCTTTCCTTGTGTCTGTAATGGTTGTCCCACTCTTAAAAATTGCTCCTTGCCAAAACTTTTTTACCGTTCACAAGAAGCGCATAATGAATATGTGGAAAACATTTCTAAATCGAAAGAAGGAATTAAACTTTCTGCAATTGAATTGAAAAAACTTGACAAAGTTGTGTCTGATGGGGTCAAAAGAAATCTTTCGCTTGATGTCATCATTCAAAAAAATCATTTGAACATTTCTGTAAGTACTCTCTATCGTTATATTAATGAGAATCTTTTATCCGTTAAGAATATAGACTTAAAAAGAAAAATTCGTTATCGTCATCGCTATACAAAAAAGCCGAAAGTTGTTCCTCTTAATTATGATTATCTTAAAGATCGTAGATTTTTAGATTTTCAATCTTACTTTTTAGAAAATCCAGATGCAAACATATGGCAAATGGACACGATAGAAGGCGTAAAAGGTGGCGCTGGTGTTCTTTCTTTACTTTACATAAAAACAAACTTACAATTGTATTTTAAAATCAATAGCATTTGTGAAAGTGAAGTCATTCGTGTAATGGATGCCATTAAAAGATATCTATCGCCTGCATTATTCAAAGAAGTATTTGCCTGTTTTCTTACAGATAATGGAAAAGAGTTCAGAGATCCATTAAGTATTGTGTGTGATCCAGAAACAGGAGAAGTATTAAGTAAACTATTTTATTGCGAGCCTTGAAGAAGTGATCAAAAAGCAAAATGTGAAAAAAATCATGAGCATTTTCGTGAATGTGTACCAAAAGGAGTAGATATTACCCCTATTACTCATGCACAAATGAATCGTATATCAAATAACGTGAACAACTATCCTAGAAAATCATTGGGATATAAATCTCCCTTAGAAATATCTTACGATTTTTTAAATAAAAAAACGTTTGAGTTGAATAAATTGAAGCTAATCTCCCTAGCTAAAATACAACTGAAACGTCTATCTAAATAAATAAGAATGGATTATAAACAGGCTCTCTCGTAAATAAAAACGGAACTTACAAAACAAATAAGAAAAATTTGTCTTGAGAAGGATGTTTTTGTAGTGCCTTTTTTATCCCCTTATTCAACTTTATTATATAACATTTCTGTTTTTTTTAAAGGGAAAGATATAAAAAATCCCGACATAATCGGAATTTTCAATCATAACGGAATTTTCACTTAAAATTGAGC
>SAAR01000752.1 GCA_009916335.1 Erysipelotrichia bacterium
CTTTTTGTTTGTTATGGTTTTTATACGAACATCACCATCCTTTAAATATAAAAGGGATTGAAGTTATTAGAATGTTTGTAGTAGGTGGGATTACTTCGATTCTTCTAGTATATTGGATGAGAGATTATGTTGGATATCCAACGGTTGTTTTTTTAGAAGATCTTTTAACAGGGTTGGTTGAAGAAACAGCAAAATTATTAATAGTATTAATTTTTTTAAGAACTTTTAAAGTTAAACATATGATTACAGGAATGTTAATTGGTTTTGCGGTGGGTGCTGGATTTGATGTTTTCGAAACAGCTAACTACGGAATGATTGAATTTATGATGAATTTCGATTTTTTTGAAATGCAATCAGTGATGGCTACTAGAGCATTGTTTTCTTTAATAGGTGTAGGCCATCATTTTTGGACTTCTATGTTAGTAGGTGCTTTAGTATTTTTTAATCAAAAAAAGAAAGTTGGAGTTACTTCTATGTTTAATTTAAATTTTGGACTTTGGTTTTTATTAATAGTATTACTACATACTTTAAATAATTATCTTGATAAAACTTTTACGCCACTTTTATCAAATACACCATTTTGACTATCTACATTTCCAATTACTTTACCATTAGGAAGAACATCGCCAACGCTATAACTTCTTATAGAACCATTACTTGTTCTAACCCATGCTCTATCACCAACAATAGATTCAAGTTTCATTGAAGCACCAGATCTTCTAATTTCTTTGGGTGCTGTATATCCTTTTGATCTATGACTTGTTAAATCACCTGATTTTTTTACAACAGTAATAGAATCTCTTGGTTTATAATGTTGTTTTTTTACAACACTTGATTTTTTCTGAGTTGTAGCTTTATTAGAACTAATTTCTTTTGCTTTTTCATTTCCTTTTCCAGTTTCACAAGGGCAAGCTACTATTTTTCCATTTTTATCTTTGTGTAAATTTTCTAATGCTGTAACTCTATCTACTAATTTATCGAAATCAGCTTTTTTAACAATTATAGTTTCATCAATTTTATTCACTTTATCACTTAATGATTTTACATTTTCAGAAAGTGAATTCATTTGTGATAATATTTTATCCATAGAACCATTTATATCTGAGTTCTGAGTAGAGCTATCACTTGTGTCACTAGGATCTATCATTCCGCTTTGATTATCACCTATCAATCCAGTATCTTGATCAGTTAAATGAGATACCTCTGGCTGTTTAACTTCTTCATGCACTATTGGTGCTACCGTATGTCCTATTTCACCTTGTCCAACTGGTGCTGGTGGCGTTAACGTTCCGTGCTCTACTGGAACTGAAGGCTGCTTAACTTCTTCATGCACTACTGGTGCTACAGGCTGTCCTATTTCACCTTGTCCAACTGGTGCTGGTGGCGTTAAAGAACCTTGTTCTACTGGTGCTACAGGCTGTCCTACTTCACCTTGCCCAACTGGTGCTGGTGGCGTTAAAGAACCTTGTTCTACTGGTGCTACAGGCTGTCCTACTTCACCTTGCCCAACTGGTGCTGGTG
>SAAR01000753.1 GCA_009916335.1 Erysipelotrichia bacterium
TACTTGGCCTATTCTGTTGTCGTTAATTTGAAAAAGCAATCAAGTAGTTTTTCATGGTATTTTCTCCTTATTTTCTGAAACATAAGAAAAGACAAGAGATTTTATCTTCTCTTACATTTCAGAAAAGAAATTAATCTTTTCTGAAACTTTTTACATAATATTTCTAAGTTAACAGCTGTATAATCCTCATTTTTCAACAACTGTTCATACTGGATAAAAAATGCACTTCTTAAAATTAACATCGCAATTTGCAACAATCTTACATACTTAAGAAATACAAAATTACAGATATAGTAAGGATAAAGAGCAATATTTTCCAAAAGGGGAAATCAACTAATTTATCCTTAGGTTTTGATGTAGTATTTACGAATATAGCGTACAGATACCATAATCGAAAACATCCTGAAATAGTCAATGATTTTTTTAATAATCCTAAACTATATAGAACAAAATATAGCATCATCAAAACACAAGGAAAAATAAAATATGTCTTAATTTTTGACTTATTCAGTTTTATGCTCATTTGCTACAAAACCATAAAATTGTCCATTAATCTTTCCTGTGTAAATCCCTCTATAGTGTAATCCAATGTATCCGTTCCCATTTTTATCCAAGGCACGCGCTACCCTTCCGCCAAAATCAAAAGCTGCTAAAGATAAACTACCAAGCCCTGCTAACCTTCTAAGTGTATTTATAGTTAAACCAAATGCACCTACAACAGCACTAGCTGCAGCATCTATAGCATATCCAGCTAACCAAGTTGGAACTGCAACTCCTGTATATTGCCATGCAGTATATACGTAACCACCTTCAACATACATCATCTCATCATCTGTCATTTCGACATAATTCATTGGCATGACCATTTCCATAGTAAATTCCTACTTTCTGTTTTTTATTTTTTCAGCACTCGCGACTTTGTGACTTGCGGTCTCAAAATTACTTTCATTACTTTCCGCGTCGGGTGAATGACCTAACCCAATTTTTTTCAAATTCAATAACTGATTTCTTCCTGTTCAATATCATCAGCCTTATTGCTTTTAACAACTTTACCACCATACTGTAAAGCAATCATCTCGGCATACTTGCCATTTAAGGCAACCAGTTCCTCGTGACTGCCTTGTTCAATAATTGCACCATTTTCCATGAAAACAATTAGGTCACAGTTGATAATCGTTGACAGTCTATGCGCAATAATCAGCGTCGTGGCACCATTGGTCGCCTCTAACATGGCTTTTTGGATATAGCGTTCACTAAAGGAATCTAGGTTACTGGTTGATTCATCAAAGATATACAAGTCCCGTGATTTGAGAAAAGCACGTGCAATGGCTATCCGTTGGCGTTCGCCTCCTGAGAAGTTGGCACCATTTTCCTCAATAAAGGCATAATAACGATTGGGCAATTTTTGGATAAAATCATGACAACCTGCTAATCTCGCCGCCTTGATGACTTGCTCATAGGTCGCACTTTCATGTCCAAGTTTGATATTGTCCATAATCGTGCCTGTAAAGAGTTCGATAT
>SAAR01000754.1 GCA_009916335.1 Erysipelotrichia bacterium
GTCATTTATGAAAAAGCATCTGTTGCCATTGATGAAATTGCGGGAGCGATAGAAAACTTTATCGGTACCCTTTAATCCTTGACTCAATTTAAAAGATACGGTGTCTAGCGTTTTTTCAAGGAAATTGGGAGAGTCTCATAAGAACTCTCTCCCTAACCTCTTATCGGCCTCTATGTAAACTTCTAGCTTATCTCTTCTACCAATTGCGATAATAATCACAATAATTTCATTAGCATCATTAATGGTGTAGACAAATCGGTATTTTTTGTGATAAAAATAGATTTTATAGCACCCCTCCAAATAAATCTCTAGATCAGGTCTATCAAAGAGAGGCTCTCCTAAATATGGATTTATCTTTAATTGTTTCCAAATTCTTTCTGCTTCTTCAAAAGCTTCATCTTCTTCAATATTTTGCAAATCTTCATAAACAGCATTACTGACTGCTTTAACGATAGCCATAATGGTCCTTATGCTTTCATTCTAGCTTCACGTGCTTTTTGAAACATCTCATCCATACTCATTGTATTTTCGTGAGCTTCTTTGCCTCTTTGATTTATAATAGTGCTTATTTCAAGCATCTCTAAAAGTCGCTCTTTTTCTTTAAGTACTAGATAATCATCAATATTCACTAAAACAGCTTCTGGTTCATTGTTCTTTAAAATAATGACTTTTTCCAGTGCTTTATCTTTAATTTGAGTAACAAGATTATTTAAACTTCTGGCAACCTTAGTAATTGAAAAAAGTTCATTCAAATGAACAAGTTGATCTTGATGTACTATACTTTTTCGCATTGTGACTCCTTATATTGCGAATTATAGCTATTTTAAGCATTTTATTCAATGCTTTATTTACCTGTTTTTATTAATTTGAAACTTGTTGGAATAAAAGATGATGTTTGCATAAAAATGACGATTTAAATAACTTATTTAGCGCTTTATTTTGTGGATTTGAGTATCAAAAATTTTATTCAATTTTACGATAAAAAATGCGCTAATTTATGTGCAAACTTTTTAACTAGCTAGAAACGCTATATGAAGCGAGTATGCCATTTGTATGACAAAATTCTACGTATTTTCTCAAAAAAGTGTCAACTCGTTTTTTTAACCAAAATTCGCTAAGTCCAAAATCCTCTGAGCCGACAAGAATTGCAACTGGCCCTTTCATGTAGTACGACCAGTATTTTGTTGTGGCAGATGGTGTTGTAGCTAAAATATTTATGCGGTGTTCTTTAAGAAAGTCGCGTGCTGCAGCGCTGCTAGTTATAGCGATTGGCAACGAAAACACTGCTCCTTGCGATGCTCGTACAACGTTTTGGTTGAAAATATCAGTTACTTGGTCGCATACTATCAAGGCGTCAGCGCCTACGGATTCAGCTGATCGTATAAGTGCGCCAAGGTTTCCAGCTTTTTCTATGCTTTCAGCGACAAGAACCAATGGATTGTTTGAAAGTTCTATATTGTCTAGGCTTGTGTCCCACTCTTTGCAAAGCCCAAGAAGTCCGTCATATCCGCTGCGTACACT
>SAAR01000755.1 GCA_009916335.1 Erysipelotrichia bacterium
AAACCATCCCCAAAGGGTCGTTTTATCACCTATTCGAATAACACCAGGGGATAAAACTAAATCTACTTTGCTTGTCAGATTTTCAAATATTCTATCCCCTGATACTATGTAATTTCCTTGGATAGAATCGATCCTTTCTTCGTAATCCGAATATAACATACAATGATCTATTCAGCGTTATCAATATGGGCGGCCCTTTCTTTTGCCCTTGTTTCAAACAAATCAATCAAGGCCTTTACTAGAATATAACGCATTTCAATCGTTTCACCATCGACGCCAAAAGACCCCGACAAACTATTTGAAAACATTAAGTCAATTTGCTGTTTAATGCCTTCGTTGCCGAAATCATTAAGGATCATGTCTACTTTTTCAATAATCTTTGTTTCCATACGATAATTAATTAAAAGTTAATAATACAATATACTTGTTGTGTTCATTCTAGATTATGCCCCTGTCTTTTATTCAGCTATGAAAGCGACACCCATTAAACATTCAGGATGCTTTCTTCTTATTAGTTCCGATTCGCCCTTTCCAATCTTGTCAACGTGACAATGAAAGAATACTTCATATCCTTCTGTGGGAATAAATAAGACTGAAGCGGCAATATAGTTGTTGCGTGATACCCGGGTTTCAATTACTTCCCTGTTGCGTACAACGGCATAAATATTTAAACCGTTTTTCTTGGCTTCCTTTTTTAAAATCAAGTTTTCCATGTTATGCAATTTAAAATGAATTAAATCCTTTCTTTAGTTGTCAAATAATTAGCCCGGTTGCAAGTCTTTGCAATTGCTTCAATCTGCATTCGGTCTATTCTCACGCTTGCATTTCGGTTTCCGTCTTTGATAGGGTTTATAAGCCCTTCTTTTATCCATCTGTTTACAATGGCTTCACCGTACTTTCTTTGCGCTTCACGTAGTTTCAAATAGGGCTTCAATACCCCGGCCGCTTCAAGTGCTTTTTGCGCACCCATTTCGGCGGCGTCAAGCAGTGCGTTGCGATATTCCCTTTCGGTTAGTGGCAATGTCAGATTTCCCATGGTATTATATTTTTTCGATCAATTCATCCATGTACCGGGTGAATTCACACATTGAATCAAGTCTTTTAATGACATTTATCATTAGACTTACATTGCAGTCCATTAATGAATTAATTTCTTTTTCCATTGAATCACCTTTAAAAGATTCTCTAATTCGAGATGTCAAGGGGACGATTGAATCCATATAAGTAACTGCAAATTCAGTTAATTCATTAAGATTGGCGCACAACGTAATTGCAGCCGTTTCAGTCAATGTTTCATCATCCAAAGGCCTTCTTGGGTTTTCAAAAAATGTCTTTCCTGCATAGCCGAAAAAGGCTTTGCCTAATTCAAAACCGTTTTCGTATTCAACGGCATCTTGATTTAAACTTTTTGTTTTCATGATTCTTTATTTTTAATGTTTATATTGCAAAATACACAGAAAGTTTTCAAAAAAACAACGTTGATTTTGAATTATTTTATTACTTTTGTGCTGTGAATCAA
>SAAR01000756.1 GCA_009916335.1 Erysipelotrichia bacterium
CTAGATTATAAATGTTAACATCTTGTCATGTTAATTATTCTTAGGAAGTATTATGATCGGTTATATATTGGGGAGAGAGGAACCTGAATATAGTGTTGATGTTGGAAGTGGTGAATGGTGCAGTGCGGGGCATTTCTCAGATCAATTTTATTATTATAAATATTACCTGGAGCAGTTGATTGATGGGAGCTTATATTTAAAGTATCGCTATCCTTTTTCACGAGAAAATTTACTGCATTATTTGCAAAATACGGGTGAAGACATACATATTAACTTAACTGATATAATGGGAAAATCAGCCCAGTTAAGGGATAATTATGTACAATTATTGAATGAGGCAAAGAGTTTTTGTAAAACATTACCGCCAGGTCAACATGAGTTTACTTCTGCGCATGTTAATACTGATGATTTTATTTCTAGCGATCCAGACTTGTTTTATGCTATAGGAGGTTATCAATACTGGGGTAAAGGTCGGGTGCAAATTACCGAAGATAAGTATAAAAATAAGATGAGCAATGGTAGTAGATTATGTAGTTATAATTTGACATTTCAGTTTAAGTTTTTTGACAGGTATAACTGGAATGTAAGTGTCGCAAATTCTGGCGTTCGTTTAGGTAGTGTCGTTCCTGTGAGTGATACTTTTATGGGGAGGTTTCATCAGGAGTGTCTGGCCAGAGAGTACAATATTTTTGGTGCCATTGAGTCAGAGGTAAAATGGCATGACTGAGCATAGCACTTTATTTTACATGGAAAAAATACTCACTTTCGCTTTAGTTTGTGCCTTTTGTTATATGCTGTATATTATTTCGGTTTGCTGGTTACCCGTGCGTGAAAGTCACTATCTTCTGGTTGTACAATGGTGCCGTAACGATGATTCAAATACCCACTATGCAAAGAATTTATCCTGGCATGGTTTATATGTTTATTTGGAGAAATCGTCTGGGAATATTATTGTAAGGGAAATGAACACTCCTCTACACGATCCATTTCAGCCTTATCGGTACGTTTACCGTAAAATTGCACATGAAAATGATATATCCTTGGTCGCAGAGAAATGGGGGGTAATTAAGTGTCAGGAAAAAAATAAAGCGCTCATTGGTTCATCTGGTTATTCTTTTTTATGGAGACATGGCCAATGAACACTTTTATAAGACGAGCTACTATAAAAATATTTTTTTTACTAATTATAATGTTTATCTGTATTTTTTCTATTAACTCAGTTGAAAGATATAACAATATTGTTAGTTTTAAAATTCACAATAAGATAGTTTATACATTGGAAAAGATGAAGAATGATAGTGATGATGATCTTAAAATTAATATTTATAGTTCAAGGTTGAACTGGGTTTTAGGACAAACCTGTTTCTCAGAGAATATAGAATCACAGCAAAAAGGGGAAATGGAATTATATAATTGGGGTGTGGGGATAATCGAAAATGAAACCATTACCTTAAAGTATAATGGAAGAGAATTGATTTTTTCAGTTATAGGCTGCAATACTTAAGGAACCCTGCCAGAG
>SAAR01000757.1 GCA_009916335.1 Erysipelotrichia bacterium
ATATTATATTTATCTCTTCTCGTAGACACACAGTATATGATCTTAAACTTGAAATTTCAAACAAATACTCAAATAAAACTGGCAAGAACAACGAAATGAAGATTGAGTCGCTTGAATAAAAGATATTGGTTACATAACATACTATCACGGGATCATTCGTTTTATTATTAACTGCTTTAATATGTTGTGGAACAAAAATTTGAAAAAACAATCGTTGTGTGTAAAGGGGGATGGTGCCGGGTCTGAATTATCACCAGATTAAAAGGTTGATACGAAGTGACAAAAGAGTATTTGGGTGAATATTGGCACGATGATACTGGTTGTAAGCCTGCTTCAAAGTGAAAATCTAATATATAATTAAAATATGGGTTAAACAATTTCGGAGGCAATTGATGCGTAGGCAGTGCTACCAATGATGACTATAACATAATAGCAAAAAATGAAGTTTTTGACGAACTTGAAAAAATTTCATCTTTTTGAAATTAACCAGTACCATGAAGAAATTGTGAAGTTCAAATTTTCAAAAAGTGTTCAAAATGTTTATCGGCAGCGCATGACACGATGAGACATTGAAAAATGAAATTTTGCGTTGCTGTTGATATTATTAACTTTCATTCAAAAAGTAATTTATATTTACAAGTTTCAGCATAAATGCATTAAAATTATCAAAACGTGCGCGAGTGGCCTTCATTGGCAGAAATGTTCGGCTACAACGAGCGGGTTCGGTTTTGCGTTCAAACTGGGAGAGTCTTGCAAAAGCCATTATTTTCGTGTAATATAATGTGATGTATATCAGCGTTAACACACATTTAATCATAATTTCACTCCGTTGGAAAAATTGCTCTATTTCAATATAGATGCATATAGCTCTTAAAAACGGAAACCATCTGATTTTTGTGAGGCCAAATGCATTGATCGTATATTTTGTATACGAATACCGCATAACTTTTTCGTTTCTCGATGAGTTTAGAATTATCATAGTCGTGCTGCCCGGTTCGCAAATCGCGGCAATACCTTGGCCTAAATCTTCGTGAACTAAAACAAGATTTAAATGTAAGTTCGCTGCGCGAGACCATACATTGCTGAAGTCACCAACATGTTTATAATTGTTTATAGAATCAAATAAACACCATCTTAGAATGTATCGTAAGAGATGTGGTTATGCAGAACATTTGACAGGTTTTGGTTGTAGGCAAGCTTTGACCACAATCTGATTTATTTTAAGAAAAAAAGAGGCAAAGTAAGAAACACACAAATGAAGTGTTTAAACGCCAACTAAATAAACGCCGCTCGAATGAGTACAAAACAGATTTGAGAGAAACTTTTGAATGAGCAAAAACTTTAAAATTTTCAAATCATTTTCTTTCATACATCGCATATCACATACCACGGACGCTTTCTCCTTCAATTTATTCACAGTTTTAATTAATTTTTTTATTCAATGGGTCGGATTTGCGATAAATGTTTGGATGTCTCAAATATTATATTTATCTCTTTTCGTATACACACAGTATAGGAT
>SAAR01000758.1 GCA_009916335.1 Erysipelotrichia bacterium
CGTATCTGTTCGCGTTTTACCTTGTTAGTTTCTAGTGTCGACACAAGCGATACAGCACCGAACAAGCATAGCAATATAAGTATCACGTACAGCCATGATGTGCTGTTTGAATTTTGTTTTTTATTCATTTTCTATACCGCCCTTTCAACTTCTCCTCAATCTCAGAAATCCGCTTACGCTTGTATCGCTCGTCTAAAATGTGAATTGCCATCAGCATTGCTGTCATAGCTGATGCGATTAATAGTACTAGTTTCATACGTCCTCCATTTTTAAAATCTTGCTAAATATCTCGTCAACTAGTTTTTTTGGTATGTTCGACCGCTCGTTATAATCTTTTGAAAAACTACCCCAAGCGACTTCTTGTTTTATGACTTCATTTTTTAAACCCAGATATACATTGCTTGCAAACTTTGTAGGTTTTTGCAAAGGATAGTCGTAGTTGTTATACCTGGTTAAATTCTTATACGGCAAATTAAATCCAATTACAGTCTCAATATATTCCCAAATTTTGCCACTAGCTGGATTCTCAATGATGAAATATTTTGGATTGTATCTCTTGATTATTTCAATCGTATTGAATACCGTCAGTTCTCCATTTGTTCGCTTTATGAATTGCTTTGCATAATCTAAATTATTGTGAGACTCTTGATAATCTCCTTTTGTTCTGATTGTAAAAGGGCTAGGTCTTACTTGCGGTTCAAATAAACTATCAGATATATCCTCACGTTTCCAGCAAGCATTACCATTTCTAAGAGCACTTGCTACGCTCCAGCTTTCGCAAGGTGGACTAGCAATAATTAAATCTGGATGAGGTAATTCATCAAGCGTACAAAATAGCGTGTTGTCTCCAAAAAGTCTTGAATAATCTGCCAAGTTCAAATTTATAAAATGATTATTTTTATTCTCGATATCTAAACCGATTGAATATATTTCAATATCATCTATTTCATCAGCAGAACGCTTATAACATCCGTTTCCACTATCAAATAACGCCCAGACTATCATACATCCTCCAATAATTCAGTATTTTCATGGACATTTCCTTTAATCTCCAAAATGCACTCATCATCTTTCAAATCCATCATAGGAACGTCATACTTAAAACCGTCAACAGATATTACGAGATAGAAGCAACCTTTCAATATTCTAACTTCGCTTTTAGATATTTCGTTGCTGTTAAAATCGAGGTGTTCAACTATGTCACCTTCAAACATCTCAACACCATTCTTGTCATGTAGTCCTGTTGATTGCATTAAAATGATATCTTCAAACTCATAAAATTCGTTATTTGTTAATTTGACGACACAAAGCTCAAAGAATATATTTTCAACATCCACTATTTCATTAGTATCTTTCAAAAAAGCTCTAAATTTTGGTATCATATCTACTCCTCTTTCAAAACGTCATACATGTATCCAACTGTCAGAAACTCGTCAAACTGTTTTAAATAACTGTAAATTCCACCGCCCATGATATTGCTAGGATTCGTGCCTTCTGAACGACTGCGATATAATCT
>SAAR01000759.1 GCA_009916335.1 Erysipelotrichia bacterium
ATTTCTCCAGTTTTCTTTTCACCTGTAATGATCCATCCAATAGTTGGTGCTTGAATTTTAAAGTCAGATATGTCTATAGGCAATTCCTTGAACTCCCCTACCCAGAAAGTAGATTTAGGTTCATTCATGAAAGCAACGACTAAAGATCGTAACCCCCAAAGACAACTACCAGAACCGCTGTAATTGTTAACAAACCGCTCATCGTTATTGAAGTAACCCATGGATAATGTGTCTGAAACAAGAGCTTGATGACTGGCGAAATATTTCCATGTGTAATCAAGGGATGATTTTGCAACTCCCTGAGAATCCACATTGCCGGACAAATATCCATTGATAATGATCGGAGTCGGGACCGCAGTTCGGTAGCACATGCTTCGGCCCATAAATGGAATTCCATTTTTTGATATCAAGTGTGAAGTGAATTCAGACGACTTCATCAATGTTTTCTTTATAAATTCAGAATCATCCCCGCCCATCATTAAAATCCAAAAAAGATCATATGATATTCCCCATGTATTATAATAGTCAATTTCGCCGTCGGCGCCATCTCTAAACCAGCCGTTTTCTAGATAATTTTTTTTGAAAATCAAGTAGTTTTCATTTTTATCTTTTGTTTGGAATCCTACATTTGAGAGGAAGAGGTTTATTATATAAGGGGATAGTAGCCAGTTGTTTTTTATTGTCTTGGCTTTTGCTGAAAGCAAAAGCCAAGATGCTATTTGTTTTTTTTCTTTTTCGTCTAAATTATCCCATATAAAATGTTTGGTTAACCAAAGTGATTTGGCTATATCACTTGCTTCCAATATTCTTTGATCGCGATCAGTGACATCACCCCAGTAATTTTTTGATTTAGGGTTTGTACCAGATAGTATACTTGTTCTAACTAATTCAATTAGGTTGATATTATTACCATCTATGTTGATGATAGGAGGTCTTCCAGAGTAGATCCATGCTGATAAAAGTGGTAGTGTTCTGGCCACTCCTTCAATTTTGTTTATTCTATTTCCTGCTGTTGAAAGCATCCCTGGGTAATTAACAAGAGCATAATCTTGTGTCGAATACTTCATGAATGAAGATAGGAAATAGTAAAATACGCTGTCATATCTATCTTTGAAGGTTATGTCTTCATTTAATATGATTTTTGTTGTTTTTATATCTGATTCGTTTTGGGTGCTTTCGATTTTTATTAAATCAAAAGTTCCTTTGTTGTGGTGTATAGAGATAATGATAACTAGAAATATAAACAAAACAATAGGTAGAATGAATGTAAATGTCCGTTTCCTAAAGAAAGTGTGCATATATCCCTCGATTGTATGAAGGTGTATTAATTTATAATTACTAAGCAATTTAATTTGCAAGCAACATGGCATTCTCTTCCAAACAATTGTTTAGCAGACCTTTTTTGCATAAATAGATGTTATTCTGACCCTTAATAGTCAAATCAGTCAGGCACCTGAAACTTTATCATTGACATGAACGAGAAACAAACATCTTTGACTAAGAAAGGTGTGGTTT
>SAAR01000760.1 GCA_009916335.1 Erysipelotrichia bacterium
CAATCCCCACCATATTTGAGTAAATATTCCCAACGTTGACAACAATAAAAGGGCGCTTTTTAATCGCTACCCCAATCGTCACATTTTCTATTTTTTTGAGTCGATATTCACGCTCAATCTCAAAGGAGGTCACAACGAGTGTATTAAATTCATCTGCCATTTTACCTCACTTCACTAATACTTATACCCTTGTACTTTTAATGATTTAAGCAATTTACTTTCTTCTGCCTGTAAATAGTCAACACACGCATTGAATTTAGAGACAAAATTTTTAACGAAAGTGCTAGTATAATCAATATCACCTAAAGACTCTTTTTCTACCACTTCATTAACACAATCATAAATCGTTATTTCATCTACGGAACAACCTAATAATCCCCAATATCCTAAAGCACCGTCGTTATCGCTATGTTCAAAAGCAACACCCAACAATCCAATATCATAATCACTTGCTAAGGAAAACAGTTTTTCTGCGACCTCCTCTTGAAGTTTTTCGGGTACGCCCATTTTATCCATGGTGTCATAAGTCCATAAATAGGAATCTTCATTTAGCTGATCGTAAATCAGACTTGCTATTGCTTTAATGTGACTATTTATTGTCATCTGACTTTCCTCACTTTCCTAATACATACAAAAAGTTCCATTTTCTTAAATTTTGGGCAACAAAAAAGCCTTGATTTTTTTCAAGACTTACACATTTATTTTTTCTCTACTTACTCTCTTCTCTTTTTTCGCTTCGTCTAACCACCTCTGGAACATTAATAGTCGGTAAGATTATTGTAGGATAAGAGGAATTTGATTGAGAAGTTAATGTTGATATGATACTTCTAGCATATGGAAATAAAATTGCTATCCCATTTTCTTTCAAATAATCGTCCATTGAAAGTTCAAGCTCATTTTCTTCAGGTACATACTCAAATAGCCCATTGATAACAATATCAATGTAAAATGGAGAATCTTCAGATTCCAAATCCCCAATCTTAACATTGAACAACAAATTTTTAGTATTAACATTATCCGTAGGAATTATTGTGTAATTAAAAATCGGATTCAAGTTAAGTTCTTTTATCTTTTTATCAAATAAGGTATTCTCTTGGAAAAACATTTTATTAACTGTATAATTTTTAAATTTCAAAACAGTCACTATGCCACCTCTTTTTTCATAGGATAAAAACTATAATCATCAGAAGAAAAATTGATGTTAAATTGAAGTGCTTCAGAAGTCATGCCACCTAAATCAATGCTCCCTTTTTCAATCTTTGATATTTTTGCAATTGCCTTATTGTATTCCTCAATGGAAATTGAAGTATATCCTGATTCCATATCCAAGTAGGTATCAAAATCTACGCCAATAGCTTCTGCCAATTCAAGTTGATTGAAGCCTAGCTGAATTTTTTTCTTAATAATAATAAGTGATTTTTCATATTGTGGCGTTGAAGTGAGTTCTTGAACAAAAGGGTCTTCCATCAATAAATCTAATAAAGAGTTTTTCATATCAGTTACCTATCCAATCT
>SAAR01000761.1 GCA_009916335.1 Erysipelotrichia bacterium
TATTACAGGTATTGAAAGAAAAATATGAAGAAGAATACTTTTACAGTAAAAGAAAGCATTATTTTGAAAATGAGCGTTTCTTTAAAAATGATTTTAATGAAATGACTACTGCTGAATTGCTTAAAGCATCTGCGGGAAAAGAGATAATGAAGAAAACATTTGATGCCATATGGTATCAAATGGAAAATACAGAGGTAATAATAAAAGAAAGTCATACTGCTGATGGACATAAGGATGTAAAGAAAAAGAGCAAAATATCTAACATTAGCGATACTCATAGCTTTGTTTATAGTTTCATGAATTATACAATTGACAACCCTTACTCTTTAATTAAGCATCTAAAGCCAAAGCTTATTGAAATTTTGCATGATGAATTTAAATCAATCGTTCCAAACATAAATGAAACGTTTTGGGACTCTGAAATTGCTCAAACTCATGCATATGGAAAGGCAGACATTAATTTATTCATGGTTAGTAGGCTTGATATTTCAGTGCTAGGCATTGTTGATAATATGGTTCAGTTATACATTAGTGTTTCTTATTCTATTAAGAGATTTCCCTCTCTTTATGCTGAGAAAGATCTTTTGTTCAGGCTTCTTGACTTTGATAATATACAATTTAAATCTTTCGCAGCTATAGCCAAAGGGCATATTGCACGAAACAAATATCACCGACTAATATATCTGGAGGGTTTTACTGATTACATCAGGAATCGTGGTTACTTTGTTGGGTTTTTACATCGCCCACGAACATTAGATGAAATGACAAACTATGTTAATGATTTTAAATGTAAAAAGGATGTTAGCAATATAAATGGACAATACATTAAAATATTCATGAGTCAGTCCGTTGTATCTGTAGATGAGAACTCCCTAAAAAAACATACCCGTATGGAACTTGGCATTCGACTGTGGAAAAAATAGGATAAGTTCCAAATAACTACATCTATAGCAGGTCAACTTCCATACCTGCTGGATTATGCAAGTAAGATTCACATGCATACTTTTTAAAGTATATATGATTCACGTGTTAATAAAACTACCTTGTTTTTATAAGCAGTGTTTTATTAATTCTCTCTTATCTAAAAAACCATCCTTCGGGGTGGTTTTTTTATACCAGTTTAAAAGGAATGAAAAATGACTCGTTTAGCTTCCCGCTTTGGTAAAGTGAATGTAATCCGCCGCGACCGTCCTTTAACTCGCGATGAATTGTTTTGTGTCGTCCCCAGCGTATTCAGTGAGGAAAAGCATGCATCACGCAGTGATCGCTATACTTATATTCCGACAATTACCCTACTGGATAACCTGCAACGTGAAGGTTTTCAGCCGTTCTTCGCCTGTCAGACCCGTGTGCGCGACCAGAGCAAACGCGAACACACCAAACATATGCTGCGGTTACGCCGTAAAGGCCAAATCACCGACAAACAGGTGCCGGAGATCATCCTGCTTAACAGCCATGATGGTTCGAGTAGCTATCAAATGTTACCTGGGATTTTCAGGGCTGTATGTCAGAA
>SAAR01000762.1 GCA_009916335.1 Erysipelotrichia bacterium
CTCTTTACTAGATTCTAGAATTTCTCGACCTACATCTTTGACAGCATATGTGGCTTGCCCTACAATATGTGCCTCTTCCTCCGCTCTCTTACCAATTTGTAAACTTGTACTTGAAAGTTCTTCTGCTACAGAAGCATTTTCAAAAGCACTATTTTTTGCCTCAGCGAAAGCAAGGGTAATATCTTTTAATACGCTATTGATAGTCTGTAAAATTTCATCTATTTCATCTTTTTCACCAGTTTCAAGACTAACCGTAAGATCTTTGGTATGGCGAATAAGATTTGAAGTATCTTTTGCCTTAGCAATGGATCTATTAATAGACTTTCTAATGTCAAAATAAACTAAAAGTGATAAAAATGCGATAGTAGCTAAAAGTATTTCTGAGATTAATTCATAATTATCAAGTCGATTAAAATTATTGGTTTTTACGCCTAGCACAAGTATATCAAGCGTTTTTTGAACAGCTTCAAACAGTGTTCTGCTTTGTTGTGTTGCATTATCAAGTCCTTCTCGTTCTAATTTATGTTCAAGCAAAAAAGATTCTTGATGAATTGTTGTTCCATAGCGTGTAATTAGTTCTATACGAGGAATATTGATTGTATGTAAGGCAATCATACTCTCTTTGAGTTTAGCTAGATTTTCTTGATTATTTTTGCTTAAAAGTAGTTTGGCAAGTGTATCAATTTGCTGGATTAAATCAGTATATGCTTTTTCGTAATTTTGAAGCTTATCGGCTTTTCCATAAAGTTCATAACCACGAAATTCAGAAGCAAACTTGGCAATATCTGCTTCAATTTGTTTCAGAGACATTAAGCGTGTTGCTGTTACTTCTGCTAACGTGTTAAGTGTCGCTATTTGATAACTTAAAACTATGAATCCAACAATAAGCACCACAAGTAATAAGATTAATTTACTTTTAATTCTTCTAAACATACATACTCCTGATAATTTTTATCGGTACAAATAACAAAAATAAATGTTGGTATATTACAATAAGGGGGGGGGTAAGTCAATAGAATAGATAAATATTATTTTCTTTTTTTATTATTTTGTTTCTTTTACATGTAAAAGAACTGACTGACTACTTATTGCACAGATGGCTAAGAAACCTTTTGATACAATGTCGTATTATTTTTTTTGGAGTCTGTCATGAGCAGTATTGTTTTTTTAAATGGAGATTTTTGTAAAGAGGAAGATGCGAAAGTATCGATTTTTGATCGTGGGTATCTTTTTGGCGACGGTATCTATGAAGTGGTTCCTGTTATTAATGGCAAAGTGATCGACAAAGAGCCTTTTTTTGAGCGTTTTGACGGGAGTATGCGCAAAATCGGTCTTCAAGCGCCTTATTCGCATGATGAGGTTATGACGATTTTAAATACCTTGATCGCGAAAAACGACGTCGTCGAAGGCGGAATTTATATGCAAGTTACGCGCGGCGTCGCCCCTAGAGAATTTTATTTTCCCGAGAATACGCCTACGACGTTTACGGCGTTTACCTTTAAAAAAGAGAT
>SAAR01000763.1 GCA_009916335.1 Erysipelotrichia bacterium
AGACAATAAAGTAAAGCTTATTGATGGGATGAATGAAAACCTACGTTATACGCCATATAATCGTAATGACCGTGCGAAAGCAGTAAAACTAAAAACAACTTTTCATAATAAATTATTACGTTTGCATAATAAAGAAGAAAGGTTAACGAAAGAAATAAATGAAGGTATATTTAAGCTTTGCTATGGCTCTACGTTTTTATTGAAAAAACGAAATGCTATTAATAAAAATGATTTACCAAAACTAACAAAATGGAAAAATGAATGGAACATAAAACGATTAGGGGGAATGTTATTCGTTGGTTCTACTGATGAAACAATGGGTAACTCTAATGCCCATATTATTCAAAAAACTGACGAAAATGGGGAGAATAACGATTATTTAAGGATAACGGTTCCGTCTTCTTTAAAATATAAATATTCTTTTGCTCATGTCGTTATACCGATAAGCATTTCTTATTATAAAAAAGAATTGCAAGAGCATATAGATTATCATACTTATCATAAAAAATCAGGCTCATGGAATACCGTCAATGAAAAAGGAGAGGTTGTTAAACCAACATCTTCTCTTTCTATTCGTTTAATGAAAGACAGTAAAGGTAATTTTGATGTCGGTATAGGCATAAGTAGCAGCTTACATATGAAGCCTGAATTAAAAACTGTCGAGAAATACGGTTTAATTGGAGTAGATATTAATCCCGATCATCTTGACGTTGCGGAAACCGATGAAAAAGGGAATTATCTGAAAGGCTGGACTATACCGTTAGATTTAGCTGATAAAACGACGAAACAGAGAAAAACAATCATCAGTCAGGCAACGAAGCAGGTTATCGATTATGCATTGTCAAAAGGAAAAAGTATTATCCTGGAAAAACTGGACTTTAAAAAGAAAAAGCAAGCATTAAAAGAGAATTACAATAAACACTATGCCAGAATGTTAACCTCATTTTCGTATGGTAAAATAAAAGAATATTTTATTCAACAAAGCTGGAAAGCAGGCGTTAATATCGTTTATGTTAACCCAGCGTATACCAGTTTTTTAGGTAATTTAAAATATCGTTTAAAAACAAACAATAAGGTTAACTTTAATAGCCATGTATCGGCGGCTTTCGTTATAGCAAGGCGTGGACAGGGTTTTAAAGAAAAAATACCATCTAAGGTTAACTTTATTCAATACAGTAATATAAATGATAGTGAAGTCTTAACAGTAGAGCAAAAATCTCTCAGGAAGATGATTTTTGACGCGACGAAAAGCAGTAGTTTTCGTGAGTTAAGAAATAACTACAAAGCAGTAACCAATAAAACGCAAAAAAATAAAGATCTTATTAGAGTTGATAGCCTTGATTTATCAAAACCTTCTCAGATAAGTACATTTCGTTGCGAGTTACTGTCTGGTTTTCCGTTATACCAAAAATTATACTTATCACATCGATATAATTTCATCTGACGCAAACACGTAGTGTTTACGTTATTGTTTATGTGATCAGGTTTGTATAGTTTAAAATGAACGGT
>SAAR01000764.1 GCA_009916335.1 Erysipelotrichia bacterium
ATTTGATGACATCCAATAAGTTTGTCCATGCGTTTTTTATATTCAATATTTGTTCTACATCACTAACTTTGTGTCCACCAATTGTGATGCCGTCCATTAAAGTTTTTACCTCTGGAAATGTGATGGGGTTATTCTCTAATTGCGCTGTATCAAAAACATATTCAGGAAGCATTCTGCTTGCTAACATAAGTGCTTTTTTCTTGTCATTTTTAAAATTACGTTCTGGCAGGGTGTAGTTATATTTAAATAGCATAAATTCGCACATAACTAAAAATAAGCGCTTACATAAGTATTATATCAAACGGTATAACTCTTCACAATGAAATATGTAAGAGAGCAGGGGAATTTTTTTGAAGATATAGTGATGAAAAAGAAAAGCATCTAAAATCACGAATCGAATGGAATGAGATAGTGCGCACTGTTGCGCAGTTTCAACTGCGCTTTTTTAATATGTCCGTGACACTAAAGAATATTTGTAGTTTTTAGTGATTTTCAAATTCGGCAAAATATGGTAGATTATAAGAGTTATAACAAATATTAAACGACGTAAGTAGTGGCGATATATCACTTGCATCATGGTTTTGTAGGGAGAAGCAGTGGGCGAAGTTCTGTCCAATCTGCCGCATATATTGCTGGAGAAAAGTTGTTTGAAGAAAGACGTGAGAAGTTAGTAGATTACACAAAAAGAGCTTCTGATGTTGAGATTGTAAATACACTTGCTCCAGAACATAGTAAATATAAAGATTTATCTGTTTGGAATGAAGTTGAAACCTTCGAAGATAAGTATGCTGAAAGACACTATAAGACGGCGGAAACTATCGGTAATTATAAAGAATCAGCGCAAACTGCAGCCACAATAATCCTAGCGCTTCCAAACGAATTATCCGTAGAAACTAATTCAGAACTTTTAGAGAAATTTATCAACACTAGGTTTACGAGTCGTGGATTAATTTCGACATATGCCATACATAATAACTAAGGCAATTTGCATGCTCATATACAAACAACTCGCCGAGCAATTGATGAAAATGGAAAATTTTTAGATAGGAAGGATAGGGCGATTTGCACTAAAAGTTCTTTAATTGAAACAAGGAAACTTTGGGCAGATTTGGCAAATGAGTATTTAGAAAAAGAAGGTGTAAAGAACAGAATTACATCGAAGAGTTTTGTCGATTTAGGAATAGATCTTGAACCTTCTAAACATAAGGGATGGTTTAGTGATATTCTAAAAGATCAAAGCAGAATATCTCTGCAAAATGAGGAAATAGCGGAGATTAATGCTGATAGAATTTTGGCTAATCCAAGTATCATAATAGATCTTCTTAATGCTACAAAAGCTACATTTACTCAGAAAGATATTTTAAAGGAATTAAACAAAAGACTAAGCGATGAAATTCAGGTATCTGGATGCTTTGAAAAAGTCTTAGAAGAGTCTAAGTATGTTGGTGAAAGTGTCAAGGGAGAGTTTCTTTATACTGGAGAAAAATATCAAAAGCTGGAAAGTGAT
>SAAR01000765.1 GCA_009916335.1 Erysipelotrichia bacterium
CATATATATTTTAGCATTTCGTTCCTCCTTTCAATGTTTGTGGTTTTTTAACTATTTCAAGGGTGCCGGTGCTTTTACAACAATTAGCTCCAATACTTTTTCAGATAAATTTTTTACAATCATCTTTGTGCTAACAGGAATCTTTAAAAGAGTTCCTTTATCATACTGATGAACATCTTGATCATTTAGTCCAATAGATAAAGTCCCCCTTACCACAGTCATATAAACGTTCGAATTAGAAAAATGTTCAGGGAGACCTTGATCTTTATTAAAGACCATATGAATATAATGAATATTTTCATCCTGAATTACTTTTTCAACCGCTTTTTCATCTCCAGTTGACATTTCATAAATTTGCTCGATCATTTTACATCCTCCTGTTCATTATTTATAGTTTTGAATTTTAATTATATAGATACTTATTCATTAGTTCCATAATGTTTAGGTATCTAATGGTTAAATTATACAACAAATTCTGACAAATGTATATTGTTTTACAACAATTTCTTTATTCGTTATAATGAATGGCTTGAACGGGACAAGCCAATATTGTTTGGTTAAGCCTCTCTTTGTCTATTTCAGAGTCAAAAGATTTTACATATGCTTTTTTACCTTGCATACCAAAAATCTCCGGGTAATTTCTGCTGCACATTGTACATCCCATGCAAAATTCCTTGTTTAATGTAAGGCCACTTGCTTTTTCTTCTTTCTGTACTATATCTTCGTCCTTAACAATTTTTGCAGCAATCCACGAAAATACTACTATCGCAATTACGGTTAATACCCAACGAATTGCCATAAACTTCATACCCAAAAATTTTACTTCGTTTAAAAGCATTGGAACCTTTATTACTGCCCACGAGCTTAAAATTATAACCAAATTTCGTACAGATGCACCTTTTTTGTGAAGCATGATACACATAGGAAATGCTGCATATATCGGTCCCGCAGATATGCTGCCTAAAACAAACGATAATACGATACCTTTCACTTTAGCTTCTTTCCCCAATAATTTCGTGATTTTTTCCTTTGCAATCCATGTATCCAAAAGGGCGGTAAGAACAAATATCACCGGCATTATCATAAGCATTTCTTTAATGTAATAAGCACTGTTTTTCATTGATGTAACACCCATATCTGGTTTAATTACAAACATCAGGATATAGGCAACTGCAATCACGATCAAGAAGCTATTCTCTTTTACTTTTTTTAAGATTTTCATACAATCACCCCCATTACCATAGCAATAATTATGGCAAATAAAAAGCTTAATCCATTTCTCGTGGCAGTAAATTTAAACCCAAATTCACGCTTTTCAAGTGGAAATGTTACGACCCCTACCATAGTAAGTGTAGTTAGAAATGCTACGGAAGGAACAATGCTAACCCCGGCGTCAACCAGTGTGCCCACAAGCGGAAAAGCAATAAAGGCAGGGATCAGTGTAATTGTTCCAAATGCCGCTGATCCCACTGTTGCTATAAACAAGGATTGACTTCCTACAAATTTG
>SAAR01000766.1 GCA_009916335.1 Erysipelotrichia bacterium
ATCTTTATCTAAAATATACCGTACTTCCACATTTTTATCAACTTCAATACTATCTAAGGACGATTCCAAGCATAATACAGGAAATTTCTTTTCGACCAATGTTTTAAATAATACATTCCTTTCATCCAGATTAGTCACTGCATGTAGATTCACTAACACAAACATAGCAGGATTAATAAATTCTTGTACTACTTCAATATAAGATACTAAATCTATTAGCTCTCCTGTATTTTCAGTATAAAAATTAAATCCACCCATTTTTACAAGTTCTTGAACACTTAATTCTTGTTTATGAATGATATCATAGGGGTACTCATTTTCTACTGAGTAATAAAAATTTTGAATTTTCTGATTAATGTCAAAAACGTCTTGCATAAAATCATAGCCAGTTTTAATTAACTGGTTCTGGAGCTTTGTCAAAATATCCTTACTATTAATATCTGTATTCAGTGGATCCCTAATTATATATAGTTGTTTTTGTAAATTTAGACACTTTCCATCTTCACCTAATACCCATAAACCAACCTCACCATTACCTTGAGCCACAAAATCATATAACAAATGTCTAAACTGCCTCTTATCTTCGATTACAAGAGTACTAATCATATTGTCTGTGATTTCAAGCGAAATTACAGAATCACCATAGGATAACTTCATAAAACAATTATTCTTTCTGTTGTATCAATGACTTCACTATGTTTTTCACCAACAAGAACCTCCATCTTGGCAAACTGTTTTTCAGTTATAGTTAACATAAATAAACTGCCTTCTGGTGGCTTATTATTCCGAATATTATTCATAATTAGATTGGCACTGGTAGTATTCAATACCAACTTGGAGTATACCGACTCTTGTAGCATCTGAAAGCCAATCATAATCAAATATTTTCGAAACTTACGATATTCTCGTTTTTCTGCTGATGATACGGTAGGCAAGTCAAACATCACTAATATTCTCATAAATCTATAACTCATGTTGAATAAACCTAATCAACTGATTATCACCAGTACGTAGCGCTTCAAACAAACTTTTACAATAGATGCGAATTGCATTATTTAGCACTTGTACATTGCCGTCAATATATACATCATTTGACATTATTTCTATGAGTAGCCGTTTCTCTGCGCTACCAAACTCTGTAAATTGATTTTTTACGACTACCTCATCTACAAAAATTCGTAAAGGCTCGACAAAATCAGAGCCTAAGTTATACTGATTAAATTGATTGCAATGATTGAGACCTAATTGTGTTATATATCCCATTCCTACAATTTCACGATTCACAGCTGATAGCAATATAGCATAACCGTAATTCAATGCAGCATTTATTACACAATCTTGTTCTCTTGTAAAAGACTTGCCAAACAATGCATTAAAATAAACTTTTGCAGCATGCCCCTCTCGTTGAGTCTCATCATTTAATGTTAATTCAGTTAAATATTGATCTAACAAATAGGCTTCCTCTTTATTCTCCTCCTTTAGAAAATTACACTGGTTTTCGATTTT
>SAAR01000767.1 GCA_009916335.1 Erysipelotrichia bacterium
GATTTAAACTTTTCACATATATGATCAAATTTAGACGTTGTCAAAAGATGTTCAAAATCTTTATTTAAAATGCTTTGTACTGAATCTTTCAGCGTATACCCCTCAAGAAAACCTCTTCTGACATCTCCATCCGTTATTACGCCTTCAACTACTTCTTCATTATTTACACAAATCAAAAAACGTTTCTTGTTTTTTTGAAGCTTCTCAATGGCATTTAAAATACTTTCTCTTGTATCAATAATCACGGCATTCATGTGCTATCCCACTTAATTTCAAAAAACAACTTTTCTTAAATAAATCATGTAATAAACTCTTCTAGAATTATTTCTTCTAATCTTCTAACAACATGAAATAATAATACTTAATTGTATTTAAACTAACCTTTCAAATAAAATTCCACATACCAATCCACAAATTTATTAATTCCCTCTTGAAGTGGTGTTGTAGGTTTATATCCTAAATCCTCCACCAAATCACTCACATCGGCAAACGTTGCAGGAACATCGCCTGCTTGAAGAGGGAGAAAATTTTTTGCTATTGTCTTTCCCAGTTTCTTTTCAATCGCCTCAATAAAATCCATAAGTTTCACAGGATTGTTATTGCCAATATTATAGACTTTATATGGGGCGGAAGACGTCGAGGCACGTCCTTCTTTTCCATTCCATGACGCATCGCTTTTTGCAGGATTGTCAATGACTCGCACCACACCCTCAACAATATCATCTATATAAGTAAAATCTCTGTACATTTCACCATAATTAAACACATCAATACTTTTACCCTCAAGCCCTGCCTTTGTAAATGAAAAAAAAGCCATATCAGGTCGTCCCCAAGGACCATAGACGGTGAAAAAACGAAGTCCTGTTGTGGCTATGCCAAAAAGATGACTATACGTATGTGCCATCAATTCATTTGATTTTTTGCTTGCAGCATACAAACTAATGGGATGATCAACATTATCATCCGTTGAAAAAGGCAAGGTTTCATTGAGTCCATACACGGATGAACTACTTGCATAACTTAGATTTTTCACACCATAATGCCTGCAACACTCCAAAATATTGATAAAGCCAATAATATTGCTATCTATGTAGGCTTGCGGATTGCTGAGGCTATAGCGAACGCCTGCTTGTGCGGCAAGGTTACACACCGCATCAAATTTTTCAGAAGCAAAAAGCGTTTCAAGAGATGTTTTATCTTCAAGATTGAGTTTGATAAAACGGTAGTTTACATGTAAAGAAGATAGGCTTAGGGTATTGTATTGGACTCTCTCTCGTGCAATACCAGCACATTCGAGTCTAGCATATTTAAGCTGTGGGTCATAATAGTCACTGATACTATCAAGCCCAACAACTTCATCACCTCGTTCCAACAATTTTTGAGCTAAATAACTCCCAATAAATCCTGCCGTTCCTGTCACTAAAATTTTCATATTTTCCCTTAACTGTCGCTATTAAATATATCTCGTGTGTAAATTTTTTCTTTTACATCTTCAAGTTCATGAC
>SAAR01000768.1 GCA_009916335.1 Erysipelotrichia bacterium
ATTTTGTACATGGTATAATGGCTTTAACGTTAACATAAATCATAATAAATTTGACGTTAATTCAATGAAAATGAGGTTGATATGTCTAGAGCAAAACGAACAAGTTTATATGACAAGGACTTAGATATTGATGATAAATCAAGTAGTAAATCTAAGCCAAAAAAAGTTAAAAAAGTAAAGAAAATTCCTAAAGATAAAGCTAAGAAATCTACTAAAAAGTCAACTAAAAACCACAAGGGACCTAAAGCTATTGTAGCAAAATCTGATACAAAAAGCGAGGGTAAACTAAGTTTAAAATCTAAAAAGTTGATTACTAACGTAAACAAACAAACACCTACCGTTATTCGCTGGTTAAAACGCGCGGGATCTAATGTTTTAGGTGTAGTTGATGATGTCGCTAAAGGTAGCCAGCACCATATTTTAACCAAGCAGCTTTTAATGGCTAGTGGCGCAGTTGCGTTGATGTTCTTTGGTTGGCATTTATCGAGTAATGCTTACCATAACAATTTAAAGGTTGCGTCTTATGACGAGACTATTTTTAATAACCATAATACCAGTTCTTTTTCAGTATCAGGGACTACTGTCACTTCGTCCAAACTGTATAAGAGTTTAGATGGGAAGACTACCTACTTACCATTAGTGTTTTCCAACGGTTCAACCGCTCAAATGCCTCGTGACGCAAGCCAGATGCATACCAAAATCAAATATGCCGGATCAATTGTAGAGAGTTCAAAACTCAATGCAGAAATGGTCGGATATCCAGGTTTAAACAACGATATGTTTTTTGTTTATGTTATACACAAACCTGACGATGCTTATCAAAATGTGTCAAGTCAATTTACAACTACTGTAGTCGACAATTTGACAGATAGCACTAGTAAAGACCAATCTGGTAAAACTGTAAAAGTTGGGCGAGATGAGCTCACATTCACGGTTGATTTGGGATCTAAAAAAGCCGAGTCTTTGAAATCAAATGACGACGCTGCTAACCTTAAACACATGTTTGCAAATGCTGTTTTTTCGGAGAGTGAAAAATCAATTATTGATCAAGCTAATGACACAATTGCATCTAACAAAGCGTTGTATAATCAATCGGATGCCTTGTTAGAAATACTGTCTAAAGCCAACGTAAAAGTACCGTCGGTTCCTCAGTTTGCAACAAGGGACGAAACAGGTAATGTGTATGGTGTAGACTTCAAGTCTAATTTTATTAAAGGGTTCTTTCCTAAAGATAGCTATGATCAGTTAAAACGTCAGTATTTATCTGACGGATATGCTGATATGACAAGCCGATTTAATGTCGGTATGGACAGTAATTTATTCTCAAATTTGACCTATACTGATGGGAAAGCCGTACCAACAACTGACAATAGCACCCTTACATCAGCGCGTGATTTAGGTAATGCTTGGCAATCAATCATTTCTAATAAATCACAAGCCTATGTGTCCAGTGCACAGCAACTATTTTCGTTGCAATACCAGTTCGATTTTAATCTAACTAAAGC
>SAAR01000769.1 GCA_009916335.1 Erysipelotrichia bacterium
AGCATGGTAAAGACTACGATGCTTTAGTATTAAACACCTGTAGCCTGAATTATGTATTTCCGCTTGTTGTCGCAAAATTATACGGAATAAAAAAAAGAAGATTAAAATTAAAGTCTTCACTAACCGATAATTCTGTATCAAATTGGACGCCATACTCTTTTAAAACTTTTGTACAATAAAAAGCATTCCAAACATATCCAAACAATGGGAGTTTTTCAAGCTCTATAATTTTTTGTCTTATAGCTTTTTGGTCCTCCAAATATTGCTCGGTTAAATGAATATCCTTCGTTCCTGATATATGTTCGAATTCATTATAATATTCTTCTATGCAAGCGTATTTCAGCACATCTGGCCTGTATGATTTAATCTTTATATATGCAAGTTCAAAAATATCATTATCAATAAAATCATCAGAATCGACAAAAGTAACATACTCTCCTCTTACCCATTTAAGACCTTCATTACGAACATTCGCTACACCATCACGATATTTTGTTTCTTTTAAGATAATCCTATGATCCGTAAGCGCTAATTCACCACATATTTCTTTACTGGAATCAGATGACCCATCGTCAACGATTATTAATTCGAAATCACGAAAGCTTTGTTTTAAAATACTGTTTATTGCCTTACCAACATATTTTTCAGAATTGTAAACAGGCATAATAATGCTAAAAAAAGGAATTATCGAACTCATCATTTAACCCAATAACTTTCTTTTTAAAAATTTACCGCCTTTAACAAGCCAGTTTTGTTTTTCCATACAGCAAACATTTTGCTCAACGTACAACAATTTGTTGGTTTCCAACCATACGTCCAAGAGACGTTCGGAAATAAATCCGAAGACCCTCGCATTATAATTATCATATGAACTGATATCTATGCGCTTTTCCAATTCAAAAAGTATATCGAATAACCATGTGCAGTATACATCAAAGTAATCTTTACGCATAACAAACATGTTAAATCGATGACCCCAGGTGCGATCCATCACTTTTTTAAAAGAAGGAAGATACTCTGCATAACGTTCTTTTATGATGCGTTCTGTTACAGCTAAATCAGCTGGGTTATGGGCGTGTTCATATTGCTTTCTTGTTGTTTCAATATAATAATGCCGTTTATCAGGAACGATAATATTTGTTTTTTGCAATATCTTTTTAAACTCTGCTCTTTTTAAAATAACAGCATGCTTCTTTTCGATGTTAAGCGGATTACCATTGGTAAAATAACGTCTGTAGTGGCAAACTCCTATGTAATCCGCTTTTAAATTTTTCCATGCCCAGTAAATACCTGTCAGTTCACAATAATTGGTATTCTTGGCACTTATATGGTCTCCGGTATTGTCACCGATAAAACCGATGCCATTCTTGCCTTCTTTGCCTACATGCAATGGTAGATAGCAATCGTCTGCAGGCATCCAATATGGTTTATGTGCCGCAATAATCACTTTAATGTCCACTAAAACTACCTCATCAAAATTATATTTCATGTTTCTGATTAGTTTT
>SAAR01000770.1 GCA_009916335.1 Erysipelotrichia bacterium
ACATACGCACAATTCTTAATGGAAAGCGAAGCAAAAGGCATGGAAGTTATCAAAGTAAAAATAACAATAGATTCTGATATACCACTTCTTCAAAAGGGTGAATTTGTGTCAATCCCTGTGAGTGTTGTTTCTGCTAACGGGAATCTTTATTTTTCACAGTCTGAAGCTATGAAAAAAACAGAGGTTAAAAGAGCATGATTGAGGGACTAAAATTATTTATACTCGACGTAATGATTAGGGGCTGGTTGCTCCTAATCACTTATGTTGCAGTTGAGCATGTTTTTCATGTAGAAAATCTCAAATTGTATGCCTGTATTATTTTAAGTGCTCTTATTATTGAGCGTATTTTCTACTATGTCAAATACTGGGATTTTATCACTATGCCCTATGCGCTCAAACTCATAACTCGACCAACAAGCGAAGCAAAAGAGGGCAAAGTCTATTTAGATCAGTTTACGCACTATGATAAAAAGCATAGTATCGCTTATTTTTATAATCGTAATGCAATCAAGTGCGAAGAGTATCAGATACAAAGATTATCCGAGATTGTACATTTCTTGGGAATCCACGATAAACCAATTGAAGTAGATATAAAACCTCATAAGTCGAAAGAAGTCAAACTACAATTTTATAGATTGCCTCTTTTTATAGAGTGTAATAACCCTTTAATGTCGTTAGAGCATGGCAAAATCTTCTATGGATACTATAAAGAGGGTAAATATCTCGTACCCCTCGAAAATCAAACCCACATGATAACGGTGGGTGAAAGTGGAAGTGGAAAGTCTAACTTTATGAATTTACTTATCATGTCATTGCTCTACAATGAAAGCATGATAGATCATATCGTTATGATAGATTTGAAAGCTCCTGAACTCTCACGTTATCAGCATATTAGCAATGTATCTTTTATAGATAACGTGGAAGCAGTCGATACACTATTTCAAAGATTGAAAGAGCTTATGAACGAAAGATTTCAGTACATGAAAGAGCATAATGAGCTTGTTTATAGTGGTAAGCCTATCTATGTGATATTTGACGAGGTGGGCACTGTTGGCACACACCATGATAAAAAGCTCAAAGATTCAATCTTTGCCAATATGATTGAGCTTTTTCAAAAAGGAAGAGCTGCCAAAATCATTCTTCTTCTATTCGCTCAAAAGATTGATAGCACCAATATTCCAACGAATGTGCTTACCAATATACAATCCAAAGTGCTTATGAAAACGGATAGTGATTTTAATGTCAATAATACGATAGGCACACAAGAAGATATACAGCTCATTACAAAAACGAAAGTTGCAGATTTTAATAAAGGTAGGGCAATCGTTAAAGACGGTATCACGAGTGAAAAGCACTTAATACAAGTGCCCTATATATCAGAGAAAACACAAAATTTAATGATACGGTATTTTGAGGTTACGATAGAATGAATTTGAAGTGAAGCCAACCGACCCAAAAGGTCGGTGGCTCACTTCCCTTGACTTATTTTATATAAAGTGTCAG
>SAAR01000771.1 GCA_009916335.1 Erysipelotrichia bacterium
GAACCGAAGAAATGGAACGCTCTTCGGCTTTTCGGTGTCTACTGAAATCAAGGTATTAATGGGAATACCAGCCTAAGATATTTGGAGTTCAGAGAGGGCTCGTTTGATTTTCAAACTTCGCAACAGAACCGGTAAAGCTAATTTACATTGATATTAAAACCACGCAATCGATACAAATACAAACTGCTAGAAAAGGCGATAATACGGGAGTTCTTGAGCTTGTGGCTTGAGAAGCTTTTTTATTTTACGATGAATTTCATCAATGAGATACAGGCATAATTTCCAAGGGGGTAAAAATATAACACCCCTAGGTTTTGAATTAACACCCTATGACACCCCTAAACACCCCCTAAAATTTACGTTCCTACAAATATTTATCAAAATCTAATCAATTGTAAAATAATTAAGCGTTCACTATATTTTCGTGTAAAATTTCATATAAATCGTGATATAATATATTTGTTATCGGCATATCAGATTGTATAGAAAATAGGTGATAAGATGATGAGCTATAAAAAATTATGGAAGTTGCTAATTGACCGAGACATGTCAAAGAAGGACTTAGCTGAATTGGCTGATCTTAGTCAATACACCATCAACAAATTAAACAATAGTGGCACAGTGACAACTGAGACACTAGCTAAAATTTGCATCGCACTGAATTGTGATGTTGGGGATATTTGTGAAGTGGTAGCTGCTTAATACAGCACAGAATAAAGAATTAAAATTATAGCCTTGGGAGCGCTCATGGAATTAAAATTAATTGATAACAAGGGGGATAACACCCTAGAAAATTTAATCAGTGAAAAGGTGACGAAACATTCGAAAATCAGTATTCAAACTGCTGCATTTTCAATTTTTGCTTTTCACGCATTACAAAAGGAAATTAAGCGTTCAAAGGGGTCGCGTTTGGTTCTGACGAAATCTTTCTTTGAGAAGGAAGAAACTAGTTTTTTAAAGCGGTATGAAATTGCGCAAAGTGAAGAAGATATTTCTGGAAATAAGTATGAAATTAAGCTCAGAAATAAAATGAACACGGCTTTTATTGCTCGTGAAACGGCAAGGTTGATTGAGGAAAAAGTAAAGGTTCATCAGCTGGGACCAAATCAAAATGCTTTGGATGAACTACTGATTGAAAATGAAGCAGATATTGAAGGTAATGTGGTAGTTCCTTCAATGTTCAAATTTACTTCAGATGGCTTAGGACTTACAGAGTCAAATAACGTTTCTTCAATGACAGGAATTATTGGAGAACCTAATCACTTAGCGGGTTTAAAAGCTGACTTTGACGCTGTCTGGAATGACCCTAAAAAGTCAAAAGAAGTAACAGACAAGGTGCTTAAAAAAGTCAGAACCATTTATCAAGAAAATCCACCTGAATGGATTTATTTTGTATCGCTTTACCATATTTTTCATGACAAGTTGAGTGAATTGGATGAGCAAGATATTGCGCCAGAAGGTTCTGGGTTCAAGGATTCAGTAATTTGGAATAAGCTTTACCA
>SAAR01000772.1 GCA_009916335.1 Erysipelotrichia bacterium
TCATTTTGATGTAAAAATTACTGTTTTACGCCAAAAGGAAAGTCTTTCTTTTGAAAATCAGCTTGTTCAGGATTTAATTTCTATAATAACAGTATTTTCTGCCAAATTATATGGAAAACGTTCTCATGCCAATAAAAAAGCAATGGTTTCTTTATAAAATAAAATAAAAATTTTTAAACTGCTCACAATTTATATGTGTTTACAAAGAGATAATTAACAAAATATTTTGACTTTCAAAACTGATAATCATATTATGGTTTTATCATTTTAAATATTTTACAGGATGAACTGTTAAGTTGAAAAAACAAGATATTCGAACAATAACCATTAACAGCAAAATTAAGTCTGCATTACTCAATGCGGAAGAATTGGCGTTTCTGGAAGAATATCTCATTCATTATAATCATGTCAAGTTCATCACAACGTCTTATATTAAACATAAAAACCATGTAGGTAAATCGATCAGTCAAATCAAATTGGACTGTGATAAAAATAATGTTTTACCTTACCGATTATTTAATGCAAGTGTTTATAAAGGTATATTAGGAAAAATTCAGTCACAATTGTCAAATAAAGAAAATTATTTAGCCAACACAACAGAAGATATAAAAAGTGTTAGCAAAAAAATAGAAAAACAAGACAATAAAGTAAAGCTTATTGATGGGATGAATGAAAACCTACGTTATACGCCATATAATCGTAATGACCGTGCGAAAGCGGTAAAATTAAAAACAACCTTCAATAATAAATTATTACGTTTGCATAATAAAGAAGAAAGGTTAACTAAAGAAATAAACGAAGGGTTATTTAAGCTTTGCTATGGCTCTGCATCTTTATTGAAAAAACGAAATGCTATTCATAAAAATGATTTACCCAAACTAACAAAATGGAAAAATGAATGGGACATTAAACGATTAGGTGAAATGTTATTCGCTGGCTCTACTGATGAAACAATGGGTAACTCTAATGCCCACATTATTCAAAAAACTGACGAAAAAGGGGAGAATAACTATTATTTAAGGATAACGGTTCCATTGTCTTTAAAATATAAATATTCTTTTGCTCATGTCATTATACCTGTTAGCATTTCTTATTATAAAAAAGAATTGCAAGAGCATATAGACTATCATACATATCATAAAAAATCAGGCTCCTGGAATACCGTCAATGAAAAAGGAGAGGTTGTTAAGCCGACATCTTCTCTTTCTATTCGTTTAATGAAAGACAGTAAAGGTAATTTTGATGTCGGTATAGGCATAAGCAGCAGCTTACATATGAAGCCTGAATTAAAAACCGTCGAGAAATACGGATTAATTGGAGTTGATATTAATCCCGATCATCTTGACGTTGCAGAAACAGACGAAAAGGGGAACTATGTAAAAGGATGGACTATACCTTTAATATTGAAAAATAAAACAACAAAACAGAGAAAAACAATCATCAGTCAGGCAACGAAGCAAGTTGTCGATTATGCCTTATTGAAAGGAAAAAGTATTGTCCT
>SAAR01000773.1 GCA_009916335.1 Erysipelotrichia bacterium
TACAACTTAAAGAAATAATTTAGTAAAAATCGCTCAGTTGATAGCTGAGCGATTTTTTTATATCGATTGATGAAAATATTTGATGGTATTGTTTTCAAAATAATAATAACCAAATTGACTGCTGTTTAAATGAATACTCAATAACTTACCAGTGGTTTTCTTTTCGATTTGATGTGTTCGTATCATTTCATTGAAAATGTAAAAATGTGAGGTGGTTTCAATCACATAATTGGGATTGTAGTAGTGATACTCGATAAAGTCACCTTCAAAAGTTTGAAGAGAAGATTCAGATAAATCCCAATATGTAAAATGATAAGTGCTATTATTGTGCAGTATAAGCATGGTTCCTGAATCGTTGATTTCTTTTGCAAAAACCACATCGTCATCGAGAAGGGTTGTTGTATATACAATCTCACCATCCATAAATTTGACGATGATTTGATATAATGTTTGATCATGTAGTGCCAAAACTCGATAAATCGTATCTTCCCCATTGAGGATAAACCATTGATCTAATTCACTATGAAGTCGTTTTTGACTTCGAGCATATATCACATGAAGATCTGTAATAAGATAATCCAAATATGGGCCTTCAATAAATGCTGTTTTTTGAGAATTGAAAGGACAGGGATTATCATCACCAAAGCAATTATTATTAACGGTAACATTAAAGCCATCTACAAAACCTTGATGCTTCTCCATCACGTAGTAATGTCCCGTTAAACTTACCCTTTTAGTGGCTTTAAATTCTTCAGTTATGCCATTAATGGATAAGTAAACGTATGGATTATGGTTGTTATCCATTGTGTAATGTACAATTTTGATGTCACCATCCATATTGGGTAATTGATAGGTTCGATAGACTTTAAATGTGTCATTTTCTAGCTTTAAAGCAAGTAAAACCAAACGATTATCCCGTTCGCCTAACATGACAGTATATACCGCATCGTTCGTGTTTTCACAAAAAAAATGATCTTTGTATGAATCAGAAATCAGTGTGTAAGTTTCAACTTTTTGACAACCAACCATCAAAAACATGAACAATATTAGGATTATAAGGAACCCTTTTTTCATAGTTTAAACACCTTCTTTATTAGAATGATTTTATCACTTACTTAAATAAAAGTCATTTCATTTTTTTACTTTTTTGTGTTTTTATTCGTTAACTTTATTTACACGCTTTTTTCGGATTCATGGATGTAAGCACTATACCATATGGTATAATAGTTAAGAAGTTGGTGAATCCATGAAATTAATCACACTATTTAAAGACGGGGCTGCTCATACGTTTGAGTCACTCCTCGACATCACCCAATTAGATCCTATCACCTTATCGACACAACTCGATGCATTGGTGAATCAAAAAAGAGTCTCTAAAAAAGAGGCTTTATATACCTTAAAAACCAGTTTAGCCATTGGTATTTTGGATATTAAGAACCAAGGATTTGGTTTTTTACTACAACCAGAAGATGATTTATATATCTATGAAGAAGACATGGG
>SAAR01000774.1 GCA_009916335.1 Erysipelotrichia bacterium
TTCTAAATCTCATCGATTGTGGTTTTGACGAAGTTAAAAGTCCTCATAATCAGAAAATAGTTAACAAATGCCTACTTTTGAACAGGCGGGAGAGTTAGACGTATAGTTTTATGATCATGGATTTCAGTTTCGTGGTTGGGCTTGACACAAAAACAATAACTCGCAGTTTCATATTTTTGAACCAATTAAAGCTTGACATCCGAAGTGCTGTTAATAATTTTGTAAATTTTTTGTGTGATGTGCAACATCTTCCTGTTTTTTACATAAACAAACTAAAATTGTTGCACAAAAATCTGAAAATGAAAAAGGAATAACTTTTAACTTTGTTAAAATTAGAACAGCAATTATTTTTCCATGTTTATTTTATCTTTTACATCACCCTAAATAGGTGCCTAACTCGAGAAAAGCTAAGATATCATCGATATTTAATATTTATGCAATTGCACTCTAACGTATTTATGATAAATATTATTTACCCCATATTTATCGACTCCATCCCCCTTCCTGTGAGAATGACCTTTATTTGTGTTTAAACATTCCAGATTCTAATATTAAGCAAATTATATTTAGCAAATTACCAAGACCAAAGCATTTGAGAAAAATGAATCAAAGATCAGTTCATCACTCATTTCCGAGACAACATTGTCTGCACAACTTGAGCGATGTTTGAGGCTGATCTACTCACAACTTAATAGGTTGTTCAGACACACTATGTTTTTTGATTTATTTCTTCAGTAATGTGTCTGCTTTAAATTACGTATAGCACGTTTATTTGCACTACTTTAGAACAATTTGTTTCATATCTATACCAAACACAACCACAAGCTACTCTTCCACACTCACTGTTGAAAATGCCAATTAGAACGGTGGTGCCTCTCAAATAACACACGATAAGTGCAAAAGTTGTCCATAGTAGCCGACTACGCCTCCGGCACCGCGCATTTCAACTGACTTAACGAGCCGTTTGCAGTCCCTCCATAGAATAGCTTACACTCGGTATGTGTGGTTTAGTCTTTAATCTCAGCTTGTCATTCTGGTTGATCTGATTTACATCATATTATATATTATAAAATATAATTTGAACCAATTTTACTAATTAAATTTATTGTTCGGCTTTTAGAATTCGTACCATCCATTAGAAAATTGATGAAAAGCGTCTTCTTTCTAAAATTTGCACTTAAATGTGTGACTGACATGGACCCACGCCAGTTGCAATTTTATCATTCGATCGCAGTTCGATAGGGAAAATATGTATCGCAGCAAACGGGAGGATCATACTAAGACACCGCCATTTACCATTCATTTAATTTAACATCAGAAGACAAGCACAATCAGCGGGCTCCACTTATTCGTCTCACATACACCAATTAGTAAAATGCCTATTTTTGTCTTTGAAGTGTAACTGAGCTATTGAGCACATAAATATATGCATTTATCACAAAGGCAATTTGGTGAGGTGTCGTTACTCAAATATCGCCAACTCTGAAATATATGTCTCG
>SAAR01000775.1 GCA_009916335.1 Erysipelotrichia bacterium
TCTTTATCGTGAGACAAATCTCAGATTCTGTTATTTAAAATCTATACCCTTATCGATATGGTGGTTATTTATGTTTTCAAATACAGCAACTGGATAATGGTATGGCAGATATAACATTCGCGATGGAGCGTGATTCAAGTCACAGAGCGGCGAAAAATAAGTTGGATGTGCGAAGCAAAGCGAAGTACACAAATCGCAACCAGCTTGCGATTGCCGCAGTACTATTTTTAGGCGGTATCGTCGGGGTTATTGTTTTGGCATTGTACCTAATGGTGCAGGAAGGGGTGTTTTTGTATTGATTGTTTAAATATTCTTATCATTGCTGTATTGCTAGTCGGAGCTGGAACAAGCTACTTCTTCTGTCTTGATGAACGGAATAACATCGTAGGGAATAGCAGTTTGTGGGGAAAGATTGTAGATCTTACCGTCATAGTGGCTACTTACATAAGAAAATGACCTTAATATAAAGCTAAGATCAGCGGGGAGAGTCGTGGGTTGGGCGTTAACTTCATTGTAAAACCGTTTACAGCTACCTTTCAAATCTAAACCGGAAAAAATTATTCTTTCAAACTTTAGACTAATGGCTATTTGTAACGCGCTAAATGCGACCGTAGCACTACCAAAATGGCCATGTGTTACATTAGTTGAAAATGCAATTGTTTTCACTTTTCTGAATGCAGAACATTTAATTCGAAGATTCCTGTTAGTTATTGTTTTTATTTTATAGCGAATCTTTCTACCGATACCACCTCTGGATTTGCAAATGTCCTTTAACAGAAAACATGTGTTGAGCAAGTACTCTGCCTCTGTTGAATCAGCTCTTTTAATAACATCTTCACTAATAAAGGTATGCTGAGCATAGGAGGAATACTTATGAAATAAGTCTTTATTGTTTTCATAAAATGAGCCATCACAAACAACATAGATAAAAATAGGGATGTTGTTGTCGATTAAATGACCGGCACTTCCGTTTACGCAAATAAAATTTTTATCGCGCATTCTACTTAATGGAGTGTCCAATGATGATGGTCCGGACAGGTAAATAATGCAATCATCGGAAATTCTATTTTCCATTATCTTATTTAATATATTGTGTGTGATAATCATTGCTTTTACCATGAATATTATTTTTGCAAATGTTACCACTTTCTTTATGGGCTTTCAAATCAGTAGTAATGTTGACTTTTATTATATAAATTTGATGAATGAATTCATAAAAATACGAAAGGTAATTATGACTCATGGTAATTATTCTGAATGAATATAATTCATGGCGTTTATGAATGTACCGTGCTATGGACAAGGCGATTAGGTTTATGTTGGGATAAATGAATTAGGGATGTGGTTAGAAGATGATGTGAGTCGCCTTTGTAAGGCGACTCTATGAAAGCATTCAGAGCAATATCCTGAATGATGCCGGTTGGATGGGATGCACGTGATAGCCCAGACCAGCAGGATTGATAAAATTAGAACTGATAGTTTAACGATACCCAGTAG
>SAAR01000776.1 GCA_009916335.1 Erysipelotrichia bacterium
CTAAATCTTTTCTTAATATTCTTGCTGGTATTCGACAAGATCATAATTTTGCGTGTCTTCCTTAGATGTAATTCTTGGATCAATGATGATTACATATTAATTGTAATTGGTAACGTTTCTTACAAATTCACACATTTGTTCTATCATTATTGGAGGAGTGTTGGACTTATTTAAATATTTTGGTCCATATCCAACCTTTTCCGTCATTTCTTCAATTATTGTATCTTTTGTACGAGATTCTTTCTACAGAACTGGATTCGGTAACCCTAAGTTACTTACTACTTGGTTAATTTAATTAGGCTGCTCAGTAATCTTCTTACTTTCAAAAATTTTGATAGATTTTCTTTCAAAATGCTCTTTTGCAGCCTTATTCTCTGAATCTTCTGTTGTAGGATTAGGTATCCTTTCAACTTTAGCTGTAGCTGTGTCTGATTCAGGTTAGGTTGGCAATTGTTCCGAACTGTTTGTTGGTTCGGTCGCTTTTGAGGCAAGTTTGCTCAACAAACTTTGAATCTCATTTTGCTTTTGAGCTATCTCATTCCAATCTTCTATGATCTAAGTTATTTCGGTTACAATTGAGATTTGGTGTTCAGATAGCACTGAGATTTCGTTGATATGCTGGATTGGATCAATTTTCAACTTTTCTGTTTCAGACGTCGATTCATCTGCTACTTTAACTGATTAATTTGGATCCATTTCTTTGGGCACTAACGGTTAATTGGGTGTTTTTTTTTACCCTTTGTCTTCATTATTTTCGTTGTTCTGATCAGTTTGCTTATTCTTTTCAAAGATTTTCAGTGATTTGTCTGCGTTAAACAGAAATAGCTCAAGCTTTTTAACGTCTATTTGAAAGTTGACAATGAATGGTTTAGTTTCTATCTTTTTGTTTTGTTCTAATGCTCGTAATGATAGTAAGTTCAGTTAGCCCCATTCCAAAATTTATCTTCGTTTTTAGAGGGTTCTTTCGAATTCGTAGAGTTTTTCAACATCGGCTTCGAATTCATCAAACTTTTCCTTTGGTAGGATCGAATTAATTCGTGTCATGTATTTTCCTACACAGTTCTTCATTTCTTAAAGCTTTTGCAATTGAAGTTTTTTGTGCTCAAGCATCAAATCCGCAAGTTTACAAAATTCATAATTTGACTCATACGTCAATATTAAGTTTCTTTCGTCTTTTTAAAAGTTTTTTAGTTGGGGTGTTAATTTAACTTTAGAACATTTGATAAATTTAACATCAGATATAAATGCTTTGTGGCTGGCGTTGAGGTATCCCGGTGTTGTATTACCATAATGTTGAGATAATTTGTAATAAACATTTTCTGCAATATTTGTGAAGTAGTTTGGTGAAGAATCGCAGCAGCTTTTCTTAAGAATTCAATGAAGATGGGATTGTTCATAGATATTTAGAGTTCGGTTTCTGTGTTAATCACCAACTTGTCAAGGCCGTTCTTGTAGACAAGATAGATTAGAATCCACATTTTTTGTTAGAAGTTAAAT
>SAAR01000157.1 GCA_009916335.1 Erysipelotrichia bacterium
AAAGTCAATGCGGATGAATACTGGACATATACAACCAATCCAAACGATAGAGCAAAAACAGATGATGTGATGCAAAAGTATAGTTTAAATCTTAATGAGGCACTTTGGGTTTTAGCTCGTGTTACAGAGGGAATGTCATATGACAAGGCTCTTTATGAGTTAAATAAAAAAGAGGGGAAAAATGGCACAAAAGACTGGGATAGCTTTTTCCAATGGATTATTGAAAATGATTCAATCTATTTGGCAAAACAAGATGTTCTAAAAAACAACGACAAAAACAGAGTTGTTTTTCAAGAAATTTTTATGCGTGTAAAAGATAAAAATGATGTCTTATACAATCCTGGTGTATTCATGGTTGCCGCACAAGAAAAAGGCTACTATCAAAGACTAAGAAAAGTGTTCTTTGATAAAGTCGCTATGTATATTAATAAACACCAAAATGCCTCAGAAGAGTTAATTTATACTATCAACATTGATTTTGAAGACATCAAAGATGAAAATTTTATTCATGAACTTTACATCTTTTCTCAAAAGCTAGGTACGAAAGTCAGCAAAATCCTTCTTGAACTCAAACTGGATTATGACACGAGAGAGCATTTTGAGAGAGTTCTTAATTTTGCCGAAGAGATACAGAGATTTGGCTTTGCAATAGGATTTGATAATGTCATTTTAGACCAAATTGATTTTAAATCTTTTATTAGCATATCTCCTAAAATGTTCAAAATCGATGCTCACTCAATCGAAGAAATTATTGTGGGGAATAAACTCATGTTTAAAAACTTTATTGCTTCACTCACGGATGCTGTTGGCATTAGCGTGATTGCCACCAAAGTAGAGAATCAACAGGATATAGATGATGCCGTTGAGTTAGGTATTGACTTGTTTCAAGGTTGGTTTATTTCTAAGACTCAAGATATTAATTGAGGTGCAATAATGAGTGATTTCATAGCGAAACTTTACAAAATTGCAATTAAAGTCAAAGGCAAAAAAAATCTATTGCAAAAGTATATTCAAACAAACGATGACATCATGACTATTGTGAATGACATTGAAGAGTTGAAGATGAACGCTGATAATAAAAAAGCGATGATTCAACTAAAAGCATTAAACAATACGAAGAAAAAATTGGAAAAATATTTAGTTGAGATAGAAGAAGAATTCTATGATGTCAATAAAGGATTATGGGTTGGGTTAGGATACGATTTGGAGGATGTGGATAAGCCTCCTTTTCTTGTTTATCTACCGTGGAAAAATCTTCATAATCATATTGAAGTTTTTGGTACATCTGGTTATGGGAAAAGCCGTTTAATGGCATTATGTATCAGACAATTTATTCATTTTGATTGGAGTATTTTTGCAGTAGACCCAAAAGGTGGTGAGGGACAAGAAGTTGCACAGTGGATTTATGACTTTGCCGCAGAAGTTGGACTGGAACATTTGGTAATGCGTATCATGCCAACCTACCCTGATTTAAGCGACAAAGGTAATCCTGTTTTTGGAATGACTGATGTGGAGATAGCTTCAATGGGAGCATCATTGGTTGTGAGTGGTTCTGGTACTCAAACATCAGAAGAACAATTCTTTAGTGGGCAAGTGTACAGAATTTTGTATTCCATTCTTTCTGCATCGACATTTTTAGAAAATGCCATAGACCCTTACAAAATTGAGGTTAATAAAAAAATCGTTGATGAAGTTAAAAAGTATATTGCATTTAAAGAGCGTAAAAATATGAAAGAAACATACAATGAAGGCTCTATTCAATTTCCAGATTTTTCAAAAATAGCAATGGCTGATCCTGAAAAATTTGAAACAGTTACATCCGTTTCAGCATACAATCGCACTTTAATTACGTTTAGAGAACTTGCCTTTTATTCTATTTTTGAAAATTTAAAAGAGCTACAAAGAACGGTAGAGGGTATTCCTGTTCCTGTTTTGAAAAACAATAAAACAAGAGAACATGAAATATTTGTTATGAAAGATTTAGCTCTTAAATCTCTCAATGAAGTCACAAAACTAGGAAAAGATTATTATGATAAGGTAGGGAACTCTCTCTCTGTTCTTCTTTTTCAACTTGCGTATGGTCCAGTAGGAAGTGTTCTGTGTGACATACGCATTAATCCGCTTGTTAAGAGGGCTAGAGATAAGGAAGGTATGATTGTGCTCTTCCAACCAGCACCGATGCGTTTTGAAAAAGTATCCGAAATTCTCATTAAAATTTACACACGAATGTGGCTTTCTTTGTTTGGAACAGTGGGTGTCAGTGGTAGGGGTATCGAGAAACGTATAGCGATGGTTATTGATGAAGCAAAGCCTATGATGTTTCCTGGCATTGAAGAAATATACAACAAGGCACGTCAGCTTGGAATGACCATTATGGCGCTCTATCAATCTAAGTCCGATATGCGGTTTAAATTGGGTAAAGATTTAGCGGATATTACACAAGACAATACCGCAACCTCTATAACAATGAAGCAAGTCTCTAATGATTCTCGAAAAGAAATTGCCGATGCTTTTGGAACAACAAAAATAGCAACCAATGTACAAATGAGTGAATCAGATGGCATAGGAAGAAGTACAACAGTGTGGAATGAAGTCCCGTTTGTAAGTGCGGATGATGTGGATAATCTTCAAATTGGTGAAGGGTATATCAAACATTATGGAAAAAAATATTTTGTGAAATTTCCATACCAGAGAGACCCTATGCCTATTAATGTTGCGATGCCTATTCTCGAATCTGAAACTGCGTATGAATTTATTTCACAAATCGAGTCTATGTTGCTTGAACAATCTAATAGCATAGAACAAATAAATGAGAATCCATCCCTACGAATAGGAGCATAAGATGAATAATTTGGAAAACAAACAATTAGAATTGCACAATAATATCCCCTTGTTAATTGATGAACTCAATGCGAGACTTATTGAGAGAGATGAGCTTTCTCGTCTTGTTGTTTTAGCAATGTTAAGCATGAGTCATATGTTTTTAATTGGTGAGCGTGGTGTAGCTAAATCAAAAACGGTTGAGTTGGTTAATGGCGCTATTGAGGGTGCGACATTTTGGCAATTACAGGTAAATGCTGACACAAAACACGAAGAACTCTTTGGCGCAAAAACAACCACAGAAGATGGGACGATAGCTTATCTAGCAAAAAGAAGTATCTTAAATACTCATTATGGTGTATTGGATGAAATGTTTAAAGCATTAGGGGATAGATTAAATAGTTTACTGGAGGTTCTTGTCGATAGATGTTATACCTCAGGCGATGGTATTAAAAAAGCAATACCATTACTATCTATTTTTGGAACATCTAATGAATATCCCACAGAAACAAGGATGTTGCCTTACGTGGATCGTTTTGATTTTTGGTATGAGGTAAAACGTATTCAGAACAAAGAAAATAGAAAAAAATATTTGGCAGGAGAATACGTTAGAGGGGCGATTGAAACACAATACTTTTCATTGGAAGATATTGAACATATCGCAAAAGTGAAGGATTCTATCATGATTTCAAATCACATTGTTGAAATATTTGATTCCATTACTTCGGAACTTATTAAACAGAGAGTTAAAACATCAGACAGGAAATATGAGAAAATCCTTCATAGAGCCATGAAGGTTTCTGCGTACCTCAATAATAGAAGTGAAATAGATATTTCAGACCTTTTTTTATTACTGCATTCAGCATGGCATGATGAGGCTGAAAAGGAAAAAGTAAAGCGTGTGGTTTTTGAACAAATTTTTGGCAATATGGAAAATATCATTGGGAAAACTTTAGAGTATAAAACAAAGATTGAAGAGATAGACACCATTAAAAATGCGAATATTTATCCTTTTTTGAATCATACACAAAACCTTGATGGGAGTAAAAAAGATGTGCTTTTTACACAGGTAATCAACTGTGCTGATTATGTCTACTCTGAATACCAAAAAGTGAGTAAAAATCTTGAGAATTTACTTGAAAAATATGATACTTGTTTGAGAGTTGAGGAGCTTATTGAGCATAACCTCTTCGTTACCAATTACAAACAAACCGCGTTTACGCAAGCAATGCTTAACGATATACAGGTACTTGTTGAATCAGTTAATAAAAAAATGGCAGAACTTGAGATATGGTACGAAAGTAACCCTACTCCTTTTGATTACCAAAACAATTTTAGTAAAAAACACAATAAGGCACATGTAGCATGAGTGCCAATCCTAATAGCTACCTTGTTGTGGTAGAAAATCAAAAAAAATTTCAGTTGTATGCGGATGTACTGGGCGAAGAAGAACACATTGCATTAGAAAACACACATGGTCATATAGTCAAACTTGTTGATACGAATACATCACAAGGATGGAGGTATGCTGATAAGAGCAAAGGAACGCTTGAGCGAATTAAACACAAAAGCAAAGACTACACACATGTATTATTGGCGATGGATGATGGAACCGAAGGAGAAAGGCTCGCTTGGGATGTTATAGAGTTTCTTGAGCATCCTAGAGCCTTTAGAATTACGCCTAAAGAATTAACTCATGAATTCATCATAGATGCTATTTATAATGGGACACGTAAAATTGATCAAAACCTTATTGACAGCAATAGTGCAAGACGTAGCATTGAGGCAATGGTTGGTAAAAATATTTCCCAAATGATGCGCTGGTGGTTTCATAAAGAGGGTTTAATTACCGATGAAGAAACTTTAAAAAAAGTTGGCATTGGTCGTGTATCCGCTTCTGCACTCGCTTTAATTGTTCAGGCTGAAGAAAAAATAGACACGTTTATTCCAGAGCTTTATAAAAGAGTTGCCGTTGATTATTTTCACAACAACACGCAGTTTTTTGTTAAAAACAAACTAAAGTTTACAAAGGATAAAAAAGAAGAGTTAATGGCTTTTATGGCAATGGTTAAAAAAGAGCCTCATGTTATTTCAAAATTTGAGAAAGACACAAAAGACAAAGTCCCCCCTCCCCCACTTAATGCTGCATGGATTCAAAGAGCTGCCAGCTATCAGTTCCAATATACCGCAAAAGAAACGATGCAGATAGCCAAAGAACTCTATGAGGGAGTTTCAATTAATGGAAGACGAGTGAGTCTTATTACAATGCCTAAGACAAACAGTCTCTTTCTCTCCGATGAGACCATTTTTCAGATTATCCAGTTGTTGCTTGAGATGTATGGAGAAGATTATACGTTTACAACCAAAAGAGCTTACAAGGGAGCCGACAAAAATACATCACAAGAGGCTATTAGACCTGTCAGTTTTGAGAAGGAATTTAGACCAGAACATATTAAAGAGTTTTTAACAGAAGAGCAACACCGACTCTATGAATATATTTTTTTAAGAACGATTGCTACTCAAATGAAAAGCTCAATTTATGACCAAAGTGAACTTGTCATTACGGTTGGTGGCTCTCAGTTTAAAACGACAGCACATAAACGTCTTTTTGATGGATGGGAGATTATTGGTCAATATTGGAAAGATGATGAAGATGAGGAGAGAGAAGAGGTAATTCTGCCCGATGTTTTAATTCCATCAGAAGTGTTAAAACCATTGGATATTCGTGCATATGAAATTAGAGAGCGCTCCCCTTGGCGATACGGTGAAGGTCGTTTTGTAACAACCCTTGAAAAATACAATATTGCCGATGCTTCTTTTATTTCAGAAATCATAAATTTCTTAGAGGAAAAAGGCATTATTCGAGTCATCAACCAGATGATTTATCCAACGGAATTTGGAAAACGAATTTACTATTTTTTAGAAGAGTTTGCACCGTGGCTGATAGATTTAGATTATGTGGCGAAATTTCAAGAAGACATCTTCCTGATTCAAAGTGGTGCAAAAAATAAAAATGAATTAATTCAAGAATATGAAAATCTCAAAAATGAAACGATTGTTAAGCTTCAATACAAAGAGCAAAATGATCCCAAAATTGATGGATGGCTTTTGGATAAAGCAAGACGCATATCTGCACAAAAAAAGGTTTCTCTCCCTGCTGGTATTGAGAGCAATAAAGAGCAATTAATGGCTTTTATCAATGAACATAAAATAAATTCTGACATCTTAGGAAAATGCCCATGTTGCAAAGAAGGGGATGTTTATAGAATGGAGCATGGCTATAAATGCAATGTTAGTACATGTACTTTTGTTTTATGGAACAACAATATTGAAAGATTTTTCAAGAATTTCAGTAAAAATATTTCAGAAGAAATTCTCCCTAAATATATTGAGATTATGCTTACAAAAGGAAAATGCTTTATTGATAATCTTTATAGCCCTAAAAAGGAAGATTTTTTTAATGCTTACATATCTTTGCAGTTTAACGAGAAATATCAAAATTGGGGGCTTGGCTTTGCTCAAATGATGGATAAACAAGGAGAGGAGATTCCAGAGCAAGAAAAAGAGTGTACTCCCCTCCTGACTGACGGTGAAAAAGAGTTTTCAGAAGAGCTTGATGTAAGAGAGGAAAACAAAATTTTAAAGAAGAAATTGGAACATTCTGAAAATGAAAGACGACTCATTGTTGATGCTTCCAAAAAAGACCCTCTAACGAGAGCTTACAATAGAAGATGTTTTGATGCGGATATTGAAGCATTTTTTAAATCCTCTTTGCGTGAACAAATCTCTTTAGCGTTTGTTGATGGTGATAAATTCAAAAGCATCAATGATACTTATGGGCATCAAGCTGGAGATAAAGTATTGCAAGTTCTTTCTAATGTGATGTTTGAAGGTGTGCGAGAATTAAAAAGAGCTCGTGTCTATCGATATGGTGGAGAAGAATTTTTGATTGTTTTTGTAGGGGAAGAAAAAAAGGATGTTTTAGACCATCTTAATAAAATCCGTAAAACAATTGAAAATACGCCTATTGTGCATGAGGTTCATACTATTCATATCACCATTAGCATTGGTGTTTCCTTTGTTGGCAACAATGAGGAGATTAAAGATTTTATTGAAAGAGCAGATAAAGCGGTTTATAGAGCAAAAGAGAATGGTCGCAATCGAATCGAGATAGGAGAATAATTATACATGACAACAACAATGCAATCAAATCAGCCCAATGTAATAACCGAAGAGATGATGACCACAGGATTTGAGCTTTTATTCGGTAAAGGATATATCCATAAATCTAAAACATATTCTTGGAGTGCGGATAGACGTGATACTCAAAATGGGCATATGCTAATTGTCGGAGGAAGCGGTTCTGGTAAAACGAGACTTCTGAAAAAAATTATTGAATTTTTAAGTAATAACGACAAACAAGTTTATGTCATAGACTTTCACGGCGACATGCAGACGCCTAATGAGATTATGCATAAATTTACGTTGAGAAATAGTGAATATGGGATTAATCCTTTTGAAATTGAATTCGATAAAGATAACGGTGGCCCTAATGCTCAGGCAAGTATTATTCTTGCAAATTTCAAGAAAAATTTTATCCCAAATTTAGGGGCTGTTCAAAAAACAGTTTTACGAAATTTTTTAACGGATTGCTACCGATATGTTGGCATACTAGATGAAGATGAATCTACTTGGACTAGCCCTCTTCCTACTGTAAGTACGATGATAGAACTCTTTGAAAAAATTACGCATAGTATTAAAACAGGTAAAGGAATGAGGATATCTGAGAATTTAGAAAAAATCACTAAACTCATGAGGGATTACACGTATGAATCCGATGAAGAAAAGAGAGCCTCAATCAAAAATAGAATATCAGGAGAACTTGATGCGTTAAATTCTGGTGTGACTCTGTTTAATCAATATGTAAATGAAGGGAAACACGAGGAGATGTTCAACACGAACATTTCAGCATATATTGATACAGAATTTTATTTAGACCCAACTAACGCAAAAGCTTTTTTGAGTTTAACACCCTATATTTATGATTTAAAAGCAAGCTCTGTTTTTAATGATAATAAACCACCAAAAAG
>SAAR01000777.1 GCA_009916335.1 Erysipelotrichia bacterium
GCATAGTGCTATAGCGATGAAAGCCATCTACAATCTCATATTTATCTTCATCTTTAAGATAATAACAAACGATTGGCATTGTGTACCCATCCTCTAAAATAGACTTGTAAAGTAGTTTCATTTCAGGAGGTGCTACATGGTTTGGATTATAACTGTTTGCCTGAATTTTATCAATAGGTACTCGTTTAATGTTATAAACTGGGCTTGTATAACTCATAATTTTCTCCTTAATTTTAAAGTAAGTTCTTATATTTTTTAATAGTTTCATTGCGCTTTTTAATTTGGCTTGCAGAAAGTCCGAAACCTAAGCTTTTGCAAAAGTAATCGTTTTTAATAATGCACATTGCCATTCGTTTCCATGTCAAGACGTCCATTTTGCTATCTAGTTCAGGTATTGTATCAACAACGCTTTTAAATCGCACAACTTCCTTGTCCTTATTTCCTCGTGTGCTTAACGTGTGAGTTCTTTCAATCTTATCCCCATAATGAAACTCCAAAAGTTTAATGTCTTTTTCGGTCATTCCTGAACCGTTTTTAGTCCACCATTCGATAAACTTATTGAACTTTTCTCTGTAATGTTCGCTAGCGTCATGTGGTAATGTGTTTAGCAAGAACTCAGTAAAACTTTTCCATGTATGCCCTTGTGGTAATTGGTATCTGCTAGACATGATTTTCTTACCAGCATATATATTACCAAAGTTAGCACCACTAACACGATTGACAACTTTTCCCCATGTTTTCGGTTCTAGCACCTTGAACATATTTAGACCAGCTTTTGCGGTATCGCCAAAAGGTTCGTCAATCCGCATTTTGTGAATACTAATTCCTGCTTTATACATCAAGTCATAAAATTTGTTGTACTCTTTTTCAGTTTTGCCATAGAATGTCCAGACGTCCTCTGTTCTCCAGTCGTAAATTGGATAAAAATTGTAAACATTGTCGTCAACTTGCGTACTCCAATGATTGCCTTTATAAGTACTCTTGTGGTCATTAGTGATAGCACGCCAGCGATTTAGACTTTCTTGCGTCCTAATACCGACAATACAAGCTGTTTTTTCACCTTTACCAAACCAGTTCCCAAATTTTGGGACAAACTCCTCAAATGTCATTTTGTATTCATAATAATCAATTGGGTTATTATCAACATTGATAACATAGTCCATTTCTGGCATTGGACGAACCCAGACGTCTTTTTTATCGTTTTCCCACCAAGCCCATGTCATTTCACTATAAGACAAACTATTATCTGTCTCCATTGGTAAACAAATCCAAAATGGGATAATGACATCTTTGTATTTGTCAAACATACTTTTAGCGTAATTTACTGTAAATTGATAGTGGGCTTCAATATCAATAAACATCAGTCCGATTTTTCGACCACGCCGTCTAGCTTCTTCACAAAATAAATGCGTACAGACTCCGCTATCCTTCCCACCGCTAAAAGAAACATAGATATTATCAAATTCATCAAAGACATATTTAACACGCTCTAATGC
>SAAR01000778.1 GCA_009916335.1 Erysipelotrichia bacterium
AAGCAGGGTACATAGTGAATGAAAAAATTAACATTAGGAGTTTTCACGTGCTTTAAACTCCTCAATTAAAGACTCGGTTATATACTCGAAATTTTCAGGTAAAGCATCAAAGAAACCATCATTGTATTCAGTTATTGAAATGCCTTTTTCCTTTGCTATTTGAAACACTGCATGATAAAGCCTAGAAATTAAAGTTTGATTTTCTTTCCCAATTACAAAGCCTTCTTTGTAGTGGTTGTAGCCAATATCAACAAACCTATCTAAAAGAGCAGTTAGTCTTTTTAGTTCTTTAAAGATATTTCCGCTTTCATACATTTCTTTCATGTTGGCTTTTTCATTTTCAGCACTTTCAATGCCACGAACAAGCAAATCAACAATGAAGGTGTTTTTTGTTTTGTACAATCTTTCAACCGAACTCCATAATTCGTCTAATCTATCAATAATTCTTGAATCATAAATCCTAATCATAATTTCTCTTAAACTGTCTTTCATAAATCCTCCTGTTTTAATGTTTTGGTAGAAGGCTTTCACAATAAAAAGCAAAAGCCTTTTTCCAAAACCTATCTCATTGCCCCTCTATAATAGTGGTTTTTGTAAATAGGTTTTGCCAGATTTTTTTCTCAATTTAATGTTTATTTTCTTAATTAGTTGAGAAATTCTTTGTTTGCTTACGCACATAATCTTGCTTATGTCAGACACGGTAAAATCAAGATAATAGTAGAGAAATATGACATTTAACTGCTTTTCTGAAAGAGAGGCAATGTGTTCTTTTAAAAAACTTTTAACTTTTTCAAAATTTCTTTTCGTTTTATCCATTTTGTCAATCACTTCTTGAAAAGCCGACTCCAAATCTTGTTCAAATTGATCTGGTTCTTCAATCAACATGTCATCCGTATTTTGGTGGTAAGCACATTCATTCTCACTTATTAGTTGGTATTGTTTTCTTTCTTGTTTGTCTAGTTCGTCTAATGCTTCCTTAATTTTTCTTTTATCCTTAATTGTAATCATTTCATTGTTAATCCTATCGAAGTAGTTAAACTCAATAATTTCATCAGGATCTTTTTTCTCGTTTAGTTCTTTCATTTTTATCTCCTTTGTTCTTTAATGGTGGTTAGTCTATGTATAAAGTCTTGAATTCTTATGTTGGAATCCTGCAACGACTCCAACTTGCTTAAAATGAGTTGCAGATCATTTGAATTCAATTTCTTTACACTTACCTCATCGTTAGTGATTAATCTAACTCCACCTCTTTCAATTCCTCCACAAAAAGTTTCAATGTTATAGCGATATGATAAAGATTGAATATGTCTGAAAACAGTTATTTTACTTACTTCTACTTGATCAGCAATTGTCTGTAATGTTCTTACTTTGCCATCAGAAATAAGTGCAAGAATATCTGCTTGTATATTCTTATTTCTCACTATAACACCTCCTTTTTTTGAATTGATATTTGCATTTTAAACTTGTCGCATTATCAATGGGTGATAACGCGG
>SAAR01000779.1 GCA_009916335.1 Erysipelotrichia bacterium
GTCGTTGTTGTTTTAATTTGTTTATAATGAAATTGTCAAAAGCGACACCGGTCCTTTTATGATCGAGCGATTGACCATTTACGTATTTTTTCTCCCAAAAAATACCTAAGCGTAACACCACGCATCATGATGTTTTGTTATTGATCTGCCATCCTCAATAACGAAACATCTGTAAACGGTGATTTTTTTTTCTGACGGTTGGTGAATAGTGTGTATAGACTACCTTATATTCTCCAATATGTCAGTTATTCCTAAATCTTTCAAGTATTCTGTATACTTTATTCGCTTATCTGCTTTAATGACCTTTTTGTATAGATCATTTATCATTTTTTCTTTAATAGATATGATCGTTCTCTTATCTGAATTCTTGTCTTTTGAAAGGTGATTATACCTATAAACAAAGAAATTTAAATAGTGTTGGGTATTCTTAAGTTTGAATCCTGCATGTTTGAATAAGTATCTTTTCAAACTACTGTGAAATGAATCAACCAAATCTGTCGAATATTCAGTTAAGTCTGTCTTTCTAGGATTTATTCTTGGGCAATTAAACTGTTTCATGAATTGAACCTGTTTAGGATTCCCATCGTGAATGATTAAATGGATATTATCGATATTCATATTAAATAGTCGAATGAAATCTTCAGGTTGAGCACTAGCTCTAGAAGACACTTTAGCAGTACCGATACTGTTCAAATCAATCATAGTAATGATACACAATTGGTTGAATGAAAGACCTCTAATGTCTTTACCATCGGATCTAAGTAGTTTATAAGGTTTTTCTCTAATTGGAATAAATGTTTCATCAATCAAGAGTGTCCCGTTAAGTTTTATTGAACTCTGATAGTCTCGTAATGTATCGAATACAAGATGACGATAATAATGTGCAGTCTTAATATCAATCGATAAATTACGTGCAGCTACTTCGAGGGATACATCATCAATCATAAATCCAATAAACTGTTTGATAATCTTTCCCGAATGTTTTAAAAAGCCTGTTGATTTATTATCTGCTAAGAAAGATTTTCCGCACGATAGACATCGATACCTTTGAACATTTGAAGCAGTCCTACCATTTTTAACTGCTTTAGTACCACAAATACAAAAAATAGTCTTTGGCATAATGACGTTCCTATACTACAAAAGCGAGTATTTTATCCCAAGGAACGTCGCCAAACAATTCAAGGATAAAATACTCGCTTTTGTAGTTCCTTATTAGAATTGTTTGGCAATGTCATTATAGCATATTTCGGGATATCAAAATCGTTCAAAAATAAAAATGTGGTTTCGTGTTTTAACTAGGCTGTTAAGTGATGGTGTCATACACACTATTCACCAACCGTCAGAAAAAAAAAACGCTTTAGCCGAATTTTTAACGGTCTAAAGCGTTTTTTTTACATTTGGACTTGACAGTTTTCACAGTAACCATAGACGGTTAAATCATGGCCTGTAATTTTAAAGTGGTGTCTTTCTGCATCTTCATCGGCTACCC
>SAAR01000780.1 GCA_009916335.1 Erysipelotrichia bacterium
GAAAATCTCATAACTTTCCTTGAGTACGCTTGGGGAAAAGCAGACATATTTAAATATGTTCCAAAGAGAGTTTCACAATTAGATGAACTTAAGAAAATGAATAAGAAAGGGATTGTTATATTTTACATTGACGGATTTAGTGATGCGACTGGTCATGCTACTATCTGGGATGGAGTTAAATGCCTTGATGGCAGTACATATTATGATCCGTCGTTACATCCAAAACAGACACTTACTGCTATTAAATTTTGGGATCTCAAATGAAGTTAAGTATGTTCTTTATACTTTTATTATTGAGTTGTGGTGAAGTGTTTGCTTCAGAGCCAGATTATATCCTGCGAGGCAGAGCAATATTATCTCAGTGGGGGGAGATTTATTGTATTAAAAAGTATGTTTTGCAAGGGGTTGATAACAATGATGTTAATGATTCATTACATCTATTTGATTATAGTGATAGAGTGAGCTCTTTAATTTATAGTGATATTTCTAAAGGTAATGTGTTTTATTACATAGATAAGAATATCAGTGATTTTGGGAATTTAGTTAATGGAAAACGGTTAAATCTCATCGCTTGTGTTGAGTTGGTGGATTCTGTTAAGTATATAGAATTTATAAAAAAACAAGACCGATATTTTTACCAAAATAATGCTGGTGTGGGATCTGTAATTCGGTCCTGTGGGCAGAAAATTCCATTTGGAGGATACTGGAGAATGATCTCAAGGTATGGCATTTATGAAAGTCGTAGATTTAAAAAAGGAGATATTTTTCCTGAGTGGAAAAGTAATGATGGATTTAATGGTGGCGAATGGATTCTTGAGTCAAGGGATGATGGCGGTCCCATTAAATTAGATGTCCCATATTTTAAATTTGATTAAATAAATTTAAAAATCAACATCGGGCTTAGGGAAAGATCACACTAAAGAGTGTTTTTTGTACAGATAAATAGAAAGGAACTATCTATGCCCACAGCCCTTACGACTACACACCGTATTGTCGGAAATGGGTGAAACCAAACCTGACCTGCACACCGTGGGATGATCCCAGCTATCCTGGGATGGACACAAAGACAGCAAGAGATTACCTCCCACAAAAAGATTGGCAAATAGATAAATTACCTGCGGGATATACTTGCGCAGAGACTTATTTATTCCCAGACCTTGATGACCCCGGAGGACCTGCAACGGCAGGGATAGATGATTTGGCTGAATTAGGAGTTAAAGGTGCTCAGAGAATTATGAGAGGAGCAAGAAAATGAAACGATTTTTATTAATTTTTTTACAATCATCATTAATTTTAATGCATTAGCATCTTGTGAAATACATCCTGCCGAAGGCTCCTTGCAGGACTTGCTGGATGCAGCTGAAAAAAAAGCGTTTTACGATAATGAAATTACGCATATTAATGTGAGAAGCCATATCAGGGGGGCTTTTGCTCAGGAAAAGAGTAGCGATACTGCGCAGTTGTTGGCAATTCTTGATAATTCATCCAT
>SAAR01000781.1 GCA_009916335.1 Erysipelotrichia bacterium
ATATATAAGACAGTCCAAAAGCATCATTTTTGCAATTAATTTTGCAAAAGACCTGCCATTTATTCTTTGGAATAGAAACACTGATTTACCATACAAACCTGAGTACGTTGATCCGATCATTTGGTGGAAAATGAAAAACCAAAATGAAAAAAGGAATAAAAACAAAAATGACGATCTTTCGTTTTTCACTTCTGTATCAGGAGTTAACGAAGAGTTTGATTGTTAAGAACAACCGAAATAAATGCGAACGGTTGGGAAAAAAGGAGCTAAAATAGACCAAAAACAACAAGATCAAAGCAAAGCTCAAAGTTTTGTTCTATTCCCTATGCAATATGATTAGCTAATCGCGGACCAATAACCTATCGTCCCATCGTTTAATGATTATATGGAGTATAATGAATTAACAAAACTTATGTTAAAAGCTAAATCGCAGTTTATCTTAAGATTCTCTGGAGCTGGTATTGAATACGAGATTGATGATGTTACGATTGACTAAAACAATAAATTTGTCGAAAATCAAAGAATGGGATGGAGCATGGTTCTGAAATGCCCTCAAATCCAATTATACTGCCAAAAGATTCAACAACAATTCATTCTTGCAGATGATATGGAATTATTTATCAGCTCTTTTCAATAAGAAAGAAAGCTGAAAGCGCTATCAACAATGGAAATCGGGTTGTGTGGTAGAAATTTAAGGGCAAATCTTAACAAAACTATTCTAAACTCTGTTATGCATTTAGTGTTCGATCTAACGTCGGACGATCTCGCTAAACAAATTTACTCATATTTCAATCTCACCATTCATAAATCCGGAATTCCACAAAATATTATGTTCACTCCAAATATTAAAAAGATTGGTCTTAATTTTGCCAACGTTGAACTGTCGTTGGATCTACAGAAAAATAATTGTTACACCGACCTACTATAGTTGGAAGAAATAATCCCAAATCAAAAATTTTTAGAAAGCGAGTTGAAATTTATCCACGCTACATTGCAAGATTAGAACATAAAGTATCAGAACACGCATGAAAATTACGCTTTGGGTAATTTTAGTGGGATAATGAACAGTTTCAGATATCAACCTATCAACAATATTGCAACATAAGCAAAATAATCATTATAAAGCACGAATTTTGATATATAGTAATATAGCCTTTTGAAACTACAAGAAACGTATAGTTCATACGCAAAGCTGATCGAATAAATAGATCTTATTGATGAAGATCAAAAAACTATTTAAACTATGAAATCTGAAAGAAAGTACAAAAGTGCAAACTATCCTCGATTGCAGTTTTAAACCAACTTTGTTGGGGCGAACATTGTATTAGATCGGCAATAATACGAGCCCATTGGTAAAAATTAACGCAATTTCAGAGGCAACGATACAAAGATTGATTTCTCTTGCAACCACATATGCATGATGGCAGCTTTCCCAGAAACCTGTCACATGGCGTAGTATATTAAACCAAACTTTGATTTTTAAAGT
>SAAR01000158.1 GCA_009916335.1 Erysipelotrichia bacterium
TACTGATTCCTTATAGGGATTATTTATATTGATGGCTTATACTGATTACTTTTATTGTTGTTTTTATTGATTGCTTGTATGGATAGCTCTTTAGTTTTCTTTATTCACCATATCGTTCCTTTTTCCTTGGATAAGGCTACATAAAAGAAGATCAACTCACCATATGTATTTAGTAGTAAAAAAATAAAATATTTTTTCGTATTTTTTAAAATAATGGCATATATATAAGTAGAGGGAATGGAAAGGAGGAGGAAATAATGAGTTGGGTAACAATCTGTGTTGTACCATATGTAATCTTAAGAAATATATTTATACTTTTTAGAAGATAGCTTTTTAATTCTTATACATATCATTATTTCAAGACGATTATTTTAAAAGCATAGCGCTAAGAACTTCCAGAACCTTTAGGTTTGTGTAATGAATTGGTACATAAAACCTTAGGTTGTGATATCAAAAAAGAAGGACGTAAGACTACTAGAAGTAGCCTAAATCCTTGTTATAGTAGGTTAGGAACTAGCCAAACTTATACGCTTGTGGACTCTGCGTAAGATGGAAGAATAACCTTTCGGTTAAAAAACACAGTAGAGGTCGAAACAAGAAGCATGGAAGCTTTCGCTTCGTGTGTAGTTCACAAAGAAAGGGAGGTAATTACATATGTTTTACTTTGCAAGAGCAATTGGCTTTGCCTCAATTGCAGCAACTTTTTATTTGTATCGTTATTTCTTCTGCCGTTAATTCACAAAGGTGGCTTTTGCCACTTTTGTTTTTTTATGTATATTATGAAAATATCTATGGAAAATATATTGAAACTTTTGTAACTAAATGATTTTTCTGATAGATTAGAAAAAAACTGTGCTATAATTAATTGGTTACAGGAGGGTTGTATGATTACCTTAAGTATAAAAGAAATTGCGGCGATGATGGATGGAGAATTAATGTTAAATTCTATGTCAGAAGATACAATCATTAAAGGCGTATGCATTGATTCAAGAAAAATAGATCCATTGAATATGTATGTACCAATACTAGGTGAAAGAGTAGATGGTCATAAATTTATAGAAAATATTGAAAAAGAGGGTATCGCATTGACACTTTGTAGTGATGATCAATATATACCTACTCATATGGCAGTGATTAAAGTGAAGGACACAGTTGTTGCTTTACAACAGTTAGCCCATAATTATCGTATGTCGCTATCTTGCAAAGTGATTGGCATTACTGGTAGTAATGGAAAAACAAGTTGTAAAGACATATTAGCTGGTGCTTTATCTGCTAAGTATAAAACACAAAAAACACAAGGAAATAAAAATAATGAGATAGGGGTTCCGTTAACGTTATTGTCTTTAGATAAGGATGTTGAAATGGCAGTGATTGAAATGGGAATGGAAAATCGAGAAGAAATCCATTTTCTAAATAAAATTGTTGCACAAGATGATGCCATTATCACAAATGTAGGGATTGCTCATTTAGAAAATTTAGGCTCTATTGAAAATATCGGACATGCAAAATTGGAAATTGTCGATGATCTGAAAGCGGGTAGTTTATTCTGTTATTATGGAGATGATCCTATTTTAAAAGCTTTGATGAAGAAAAAAGAATTACCTAATGGTGTACAAGTACAAACGTTTGGGAAAGACCACAATAATGATTTGTATTTAACCTCACTTACACAAAGTGCAAAAGGAATTGATTTTACAATCAATATTAGTGATTTTGTTTTTCATATTGATATTTTGGGTGAGCATCAAGCACTGAATGCAATGGCTGCTATTAGTATTGCAAAAAAGTTAGGCTTATGCGATGAAGAAATTCAAGCAGGTTTTCTAACGATGGAGAAAACAAGTATGCGTAATGAACTAATGCATTTAGATAAAGCAATCATTTTAAATGATGCATATAAATCAAATCCACAAAGTGCAAAAGCTGCATTAGAAACATTCCATTTGTTTAAACATCCATATAAAATTGTCGTTTTGGCAGATATGCTGGATTTAGGAGAAACGACGACTCATTTACATCATGCACTAGGTGCATCATTAAAGAAATACGATTTACAAGAAATCTTATGTATGGGGGAATTGTCTAAATATATTGAGGAAGGGGCAAAGGAAAGTTGTCCTGATGCGATTATACATCACTTTGATAATCGGGATACCTTGTTTTCATATATGAAAGAATATATACATAGAGATTGTATGATTTTGTTTAAAGGTTCAAGAGGAATGGCATTGGATTTAGTAATAGATAAAATGAAGGAATATGGTGATAAAGATGAATAAAATAAAATTAGCTGTCATTTTTGGTGGGAAATCAAGTGAATATAGTGTTTCATTGCATTCAGCAAGTAGTGCAATTGAAAACTTGGATAGAAATTTGTATGAATTAATTTTTATCGGTATTGACGAAAGTGGTAAATGGTATTATTATCCAGGCGATGTTGAGGGAATTGAACACGATACATGGAAAAAACATGAAGGGTTATGTAATGTTGTTTTAAGCAGTAGTGAAGCATATAAAGGCTTTATCAAGTTAAAAGAGGACGGTTGTTTTGAATTATTAGCGGTCGATTGTATTTTTCCTATATTACATGGTAAAAATGGGGAAGATGGAACGATTCAAGGACTTTTTGCTTTAGCGAATATTCCTTTTGTTGGCTGTGATCATTTAAGTAGTGCGATTTCAATGGATAAAGATTATACACACATCATCTGTGAGGCAGCAAATATCAAAATGGCTCCTTATCTTTGTGTAAAGAAATCTGCAGATTTAGATTATTCAGCGTTATTTAAGGAAGTAGAAACAAAATTAACATTCCCTGTTTTTATTAAACCTGCCAATGCTGGTTCCTCTTATGGAATTAGTAAAATCAATACTTATGATGAATTTGAAGAAGGATTGAAAAAGGCATTTTTGCATGATCAGAAAGTGATTTTAGAAACAGGAATTGATGGTTTTGAAATAGGCTGTGCAGTTTTAGGAAATGATACATTAACAATTGGTGAATTAGATGAAATAGATACACATAATGATTTCTTTGATTTTGAAGCGAAATATGCATTAGAAAACACACAGATTCATTGTCCTGCTCGTATTAGTGAAACGTTGACACTAGAGGCTAAGGAAATGGCTAAAAAAATCTATCGTGCATTAGGTTGCAGTGGTTTAGCTAGAGTAGACATGTTTGTTAGTACGCAAGGGGAAATCTTCTTTAATGAAGTGAATACCATTCCTGGCTTTACCAAAGCAAGTCGCTATCCAACGATGATGAAAACAGCAGGTGTTGATTTTAAAACATTGCTTAATCAACTAGTTAAATTGGCAATGGATAAAGCTTGTGGAGAAAATCATGCTACAAAGTAAAAGTAGAACATGGGTAGAAATTGATTTACAAAAAGTCATTCATAACACAAAAGTAGTAGATCGCTTAATTGGTAAAACGAAAATTATGGCAGTAGTGAAAGCGAATGCCTATGGACATGGAGATGTTGAGATTGCTACATTGTTACAAAATGAATTGCATGTTGATTTTTTTGCTGTTTCTAGTGTTGATGAAGCGATTATTTTAAGAGAAAATGGAATTGATCAAAACATTTTAATTTTAGGCTATACACCAGTTGAACATTTTCATTACTTACATGAACTTAAAATAACCCAGTGTTTGTTAAGCTTAAAATATGCACAAAAATTAGATGCGTATGCGAAAAAGCATCAGCAATATATAAATGGACATATAAAAGTTGATACAGGGATGTCAAGATTAGGGATTGTTTGTTTAGATGATGATTATCATATTGATGAGGTATTAAAAATTTATCAATTAGAAAATGTCAAGGTAACAGGGATCTTTTCACATTTTAGTGTATCGGATAGTTTGGATAAGGAAGATGATATTGCCTTTACAAAACATCAGATTGAGCTATTTGAAAAGGTATTGAAAGATGTAAAAGCAGCAGGTTATGATTGGGGAGTTCGCCATATTCATAATAGTTATGGGTGTTTAAATTATTTTGCTCTACAATATGAGTATGCACGTCCAGGTATAATTTTATTAGGTAATACAAGTAATGATCAAGATCGTTTAATACAACCCATTGATTTACAACCAGCATTGGAGTGGAAAGCAAATATCTCATTAGTTAAAACAGTGAAAAAAGGTACCTATGTAGGTTATGGACGTAACTTTCAAGCACCTAATGATATGAAGATAGCGAGTGTGAGTGTAGGGTATGCCGATGGATTGAATCGTAATGCATCACACCATCATCTTGCTTGTTTAATTCATGGAAAACGTTGTGAAATAATCGCTAATATTTGTATGGATCAATGTTTAGTAGATGTGAGTGCAGTGGCTGATGTACAAGAAGGCGATATTGCAACTCTTGTTGGAAAAGATCAAGAAGAAGTGATTACCATTGATGAACTTTCAAGAGCAGCGAATACGATTAATAATGAATCGTTTACGTTGATTTCTAAACGTGTACCAAGATTTTATAAACGTTAGTATAAAAACAAGGAGGTGTGTCAATGTTAAGAGTCAGTCAAATTAAATTATCATTAGAAGAAAATGAAGATTGTCTACATGAAAAAATTATCAGCAAATTAAAGCTTCCTAAAAAAAGCAAGTTACACTATCATATTCATCGACGTAATATTGATGCACGAGATAAGTCGATGATTTATTTTGTATATAGTGTCAATGTTGTACTAACAAAAGAATTGGAAAAAAGCATTTTGCGTAAGCATTTAAAAGATGTGAGTAAAGTAGCATCAACCGCTACTTATACATTGAAAAAAGGCTGTCAGTTTATGCAACATCGCCCGATTATTGTTGGTTTTGGACCAGCAGGTATGTTTGCGGCATATACCCTTTCTAAGTATGGCTATCGTCCTATTGTCTTTGAACGTGGAGAAGATGTAGATGCTCGTAGTAAAAGCGTAGAAACTTTTTTTCGTAAAGGGATTTTGAATGAGGAAAGTAATATTCAGTTTGGGGAAGGTGGTGCAGGTACTTTTTCTGATGGAAAATTAACAGCACGAAGTAAAGATATTCGTGTGCAAATGATTTACGATACTTTTGTATCCTTTGGTGCACCAAAGGATATTGCCTTTGAAAGCCTACCGCATATTGGTAGTGATCGTCTAAAAGAAGTAATTAAAAAAATGAGAGAAGAAATCATTGCTTTAGGTGGTGAAGTACATTTTTCCTCTAAAGTAGAGCAGTTAGTTCTTGAGCATAATGAGATTCAAGGGGTGATTGTTGATGGAAAAAGCTATCCAAGTAATCATGTGATTTTGGCATTAGGTAATAGTGCAAGAGATACGATTCGTACTTTTCATAAACAAGGGTTATTAATGGAAAGTAAAGCATTTGCGATTGGTGTTCGTGTTGAACAAAAACAAGCATTGATCAATCAAGCTTGCTATCATCAATTTGCAAATCATTCATCATTATCAGCAGCTAGCTATTTTTTGAGCAATCAAAAAGGAACGTATACATTTTGTATGTGTCCTGGAGGAATGGTTGTCGCAGCAACTTCTTTAAAAGAACATGTAGTTGTCAACGGTATGAGCAATCGAGCAAGAGATGGCAGTAATGCCAATAGTGCAATTTTAGTTCAAGTAGACAGTTCTTTGTATGGTGATAACTTATTTGATGGAATGGATTTTATTGATGAATTAGAAAGAAAAGCATACCTATTAGGTGGTGCGAATTATCAAGCACCTGCACAGCGTGTTGTTGATTTTTTAAAGCGAACACCATCAAAATCACTCGCTAATTTAAAGCCAAGTTATCCTTTAAATGTGCGTTTATGTTCATTAGATGAACTGCTACCAGCTACAATATGTGAACAGATGCGTAATGCTTTATATGATTTTGATCATAAAATAAAAGGTTTTATTAATGAAGATGCACTTTTAACTGCCGTTGAAACAAGGTCCTCTTCACCAATTCGTATCTTGCGTGATAAAGAGAAGATGATGTCAATTAACATCAAAGGGGTGTACCCATGTGGAGAAGGGGCAGGTTATGCTGGGGGTATTATCTCTAGTGCGATTGATGGCGTAAAATGTGCTGAAAAGATTATTAGTGAATTTATTTATATGGAGGAGGAGAAATAATGTTATTAATTAAAAATGGAACGGTGTATACAATGGAATCAGAACAACCTGAGAAATTGGACATTTTATTAGATGAGGAAGGAAAAATTGCTGCTATTGATCATAAGATTGAAGCAGATTGTGAAATCATTGATGCACAAGGGTGCAATGTATATCCTGGTCTTGTGGAGGCTCATTGTCATTTAGGTTTAGAGGAAGCAGGAATCGGTTTTGAAGGGAATGATGTGAATGAAATGATTGATCCAATCACACCACAAGTTCGTGTTATTGATGGGATTAACATTATGGACGAAAGCGTGCGATTAGCTAATGAACATGGAATTGTTAGTGTATGTGCAGCACCTGGAAGTGCGAACGTACTTGGTGGACAAGTGAGTGTTTATAAAACAGTCGGTTCTTGTATAGATGATGCCATTATCAAAGAAAATGCTGCGATGAAATGTGCGTTTGGTGAAAATCCTAAACGTGTTTATCGTGATAGCAAAATTAAAACAAGAATGGGAACAGCATCGCTTTTGCGTGAAACATTAATCAAGGCTAAAAATTATATGGCATTAAAAGAATTTGCAGATGATATTAGTAAAATGCCTACCTATGATATGAAACTAGAAGCATTAATTCCTGTTCTAAATAAAAAAATCCCTTTAAAAGCACATGCACATCGTGCAGATGATATTTTAACTTCTATTAGAATTGCGAAGGAATTTGATTTAGATATGACACTAGATCATTGTACAGAAGGACATTTAATCGTTGATAAGATTGTGGAAAGTGGTTTTCCTGCGATTGTTGGACCATCACTAACGCATAAATCTAAATTTGAATTACAAAATAAAACGTTTAAGACACCAGCTGTTTTACAACAAGCTGGAATTAAAATTGCGATTACGACTGATTCTCCTGTCATTCCACAAGAATATTTACCATTATGTGCAGGCTTAGCAGTAAAGAGTGGTTTAGATGAAATGGAGGCATTAAAAGCGATTACGATTCATGCCGCTGAAATTATCGGTGTGGCAGATCGTGTAGGAAGCTTAAAAGTTGGTAAAGATGGTGATGTTGTCATTTGTGATGGAAATATTATGGATGTACAAACTAATGTTTTATATACTATTGTAGATGGTAAAATAAGCTATCAAAAAGGATAGGATACAAGATAAATAAAACACTCTATAAACGATTATATCATTAGAGTGTTTTTTTCTACTTGGATAAGCATATGGCTATAAGAACAACGATATAGAATGAAAGTAAGAAAAAAGCTTTGATGAATATTTTACATGCAAATTACATATTCTGTATTGAGGTGGCTCATGTCAAAGAAATGTAAAATGATTGTCTATTTGATTATTAGTAGTATTATATTTGCTTTATTAGCACTGATTGTTTATCTTGTGATACACTTTGGTGTCATACAGGCTAATTTTATTTTAAAAGGGGATAAAGAAGTGAGTATTGCCTTAAATGAAACATATGAAGAGAAAGGGTATGATGTTTACTATCATTTTAAATCATATAAAGATGAAGTAGTCATTACTTCTAATGTCGATGAAACAAACATCGGAGAGTATAAAATAACCTATAAAGTTCCTCGATTAAATAAACAGGTAACAAGAACCATTCATGTGGTTGATAAAATTAAACCATTGATTAAATTAAATGGTAATCAAGAGGTGTTTACCTTTGTTAATAATGAATATATAGATGAAGGGGCAAGTGCAATTGATAACAATGATGGTGATTTG
>SAAR01000782.1 GCA_009916335.1 Erysipelotrichia bacterium
CTGTAATAGTACTATCACAAAAGTTGCTCATTAGGAAACCTTTATTTCATTATATATGCTGAACGTTGTTCAAAACTATTTAATAGCCTCTGCTTTACCTAATTCATGTGTTTTTAGATAAATAATATCATCCGTTATTACTCCCTTATCATCTAATCTGGAGCGAGTTTATTATTTGATATACTGATAATAGTTTTTATTGGGTAATTTTCTCTCTTTCTACCAAGAAGGGGGATTTAGAAAATCCAAATTACCACTGCTTATCATAGCTTACCAATAAAAAATGCTATTCTTCTGTAGGCATTCTAAAAACACGTATGTATAATGGGATTCCGCTTCGTATAATTGCATGCATGCGATGTTGTCCATTTACCAAAACATCTCCATGATCAAAATAAATCGCATCTCCATTTGAATCCCATTTACCGCTGATTATTCTTTCGATTATGAAATTTACTTTGCATTCATCTAATACTTTATTGCAACTACTATTCTTTTTTAGATATTGTTTTGCCAAGTCAGGAGTAATTAATTCAATTGGAAGATCTATTTTTTCTAATGGGATACTCATTTTAATCGTTATTAATTTATTAAAGACTCAAAAATATTAAATTCTTCTCGTTGACGGAATTAAATAAGTGCATGTTTAATTTCGCCAATGGGTTAGTATATATATTGTGATACTTATTTGCAGCAGTAATATTGTGGGAACACCGATGTAAAATTTCTTATGCATTGTCTTATGGTGAAAAAGATACATACCACTTAAAGCTCCGATACTTCCACCAATTCCTGCCATGATAAGCAAAGTAGCTTCCGGTATTCTCCACCAATGTTTCTTGGCCTTGAGTTTGTCAACGCCAATGAGTATCAATGTGATTACATTGATGGCAAGAAGAAAGTATAGGGAGAGTTGAGAAATTGTCATCATTTACCAATTTGTTCTTTTATTGTTATGCCGACCATTACTGTTTCAGAGTCTGCATTATTCCAAACAGAGTGCATACGTCCACCTTCTATCAAAAACGATTCATTCTCGTGTATGATATGTACGTCATTACCTAAAAGAACTTTAGCTTCTCCTTTAGTTACAACAAACAAATGACTGTGGGGATGCGAATGTTGTATAGTGGGACCACCCCCATTGGGTTGTAGATGCGCAACAGCAATATTCTCTATTTCTCCACATGAACCAAAAAGTTGTTTTGCCATGAAATTTACATGGTTGGGAGGTGTCATAAAATCTTTTTCCATGATTGTATATCAACTTGTTTTATGAATTGCTACCTGTCTCTTCTATAATCATTAGCTCCGAAGAAACCGAAAACTCCCTTCAATACTATTCTTATTCCTAAGACCACAATAACGCCTATTATTAATTCTTCCATACTCAATTTATTTAAAGGTTAAACGTCTGATAATCACATACAAAGGTACAAATAAATCTTGAGATTAACGAATGAAAGTGCTGTTAATCAAGACCATA
>SAAR01000783.1 GCA_009916335.1 Erysipelotrichia bacterium
CACCGCTTCACTGATACCAAGTTTCTGAAACTTTTGGTATAGTTGTTCTATCTCTTGCCAAACACCTTGTTCCATTGTTTTTATTTAATAGGCTTTATTCCTTTTCAAAGGTAGTACATTTATCATGTTTAGCCAAAGGAAAGAATGACTTACTGCTACATTTTTTGCACGTGTGGGGAAAATATGGGAAAAACTAGACAAAGAAAAAGAGTTAAGTAATTGATGACTCAATACTTAACTCTTTCTAAAGTACCCAGACCCGGGGTCGAAATATGTTTATGGATGTTCAAGAACAAACAATAAATGACACAACAAATAAGACCATTAAACTACTGAAAATAAAGCGTTTGCAATGTAAGAAAAGCCATTTTTAAATATTTGTTGACATGCAAACATATACAAATATATTCGTTTTTTATTGCTTATGTGGTGCAAATAATCTATATTTGCACCACGGTGATAAAAAAACAGATTATGGCAACGGTAACAGCATTCATTCGTGTATCAACAAAGAAGTCTGAAAAGGCAAATGTACGTTTCAGACTTAGGGACGGGCGGAAACTTCAGTTATTTCATAAAAGCAAATTAGAAGTAAATCCGGCGCATTGGGACGCATCAAAGCAAGAAATAAAAGCCAAGGTTCTTTTCGACACTGTTAAACGTGCCGAATTCAATCAAAGCGTGGCAAATATGAAACGTCTTATTTTAGAAATATACAGCGAAACAAAAGACCAAGCGATGCTTACTTCTGAAACATTGGATGCTGAAATTGACAAAAAGATAAATCCCGATAAATACGGATTGAATGAAAAAAAAGAATCTTTTATTGAAACCTTCACCCGATTCATCAATGACAGGAAGATTTCAGATGTTCGAAAACGAAATTTTCAAGTCATAAATCGTGCATTGCAGCGATATGAATTATACAATCAATGTAATGGAATTAAGGAATATAAACTTTCTTTTGAAAATATCACTTCAGCCACTCTTCGAGATATTGAACGTTTTCTTTGCGATGAACATAATCTATACGAAAAGTATCCTAAACTATATGAAGCCGTACCGGAAACAAGAACACCAAAAGCAAGGGGGCAAAATACGATCAATGATATTTTTACGAAGCTTAGAACATTTTTTATTTGGGCCAATGAGTTAGGAAAAACGAGCAACAACCCTTTTAAGAATTTCAAAATTCAAGAGTGCGTTTACGGAACTCCTTTTTATATTACGATTGAAGAAAGAAATCAATTATATAATACTGATCTATCTCAAAGACCGCAACTAGCAATTCAAAGAGATATATTTGTCTTTCAATGTTTGATCGGTTGTCGTGTTGGTGATTTATTTAAAATGACTAAATCAAACAGAATGAACGGGGCGATTGAATAGTAAGCTATCGGCCAACTCCGTCTATTAATCTTCATCAGTCCTTCCTATCTTTGTCGCAAAACAAAGATCATGGTATATTGGACATTAGATTATTTCA
>SAAR01000784.1 GCA_009916335.1 Erysipelotrichia bacterium
CATTAAATCTAATAATCAAGGAGAATCTATGAAACACATTTACATTTTAACCAAAGGAGTGCCCATGAACACAAAACACCAATTCAACCCACAAGGAGTCCATATGAAGACTATCCAACCACTGGATAAAAAAATCTCACAAGGAGCGCCCATGTTTTTAAGTTCATTGCTCAACAATGTACTTGGCTGGCTAATCAACTGTTTTATGGTAGTAAAAACACATTTCAACCCAACCTCTACTGAAAATAGAGTTAAGAGTGTTTTTGAGGATGTGAGCGGTAACAAACATTCTCGAAAAGTGAGATCTGATAAAGATTCAATACACAATGTAAAGAAAAAGTTCAAAGACCCGCATATCAGAGGTGAGCACACCAGGACTTACAAAAAAACCGGGAAAACTGTATTTATCCAAGCGTGTATTATCAGAGAAGATTTGCTTGATAATGCATATTTAACCAAGGAGGTAGCAGCATGAATTCATTTTTCAGCACAAGCTCACTTGAAAACAACAATGTGTCCCGTAAAGATTGCTTAGCTCACAAAGTTGTAGTCAGTATGAAAGCAAAGCGTCGTAAAGCACTGAAACTGCTTGGGTATCAGCAACTCTCTATCAATACGTTTTACAAAGAGGGTAAAACTATTATTCTGAAAAGTATGGTAGAAGAAACCAACCCATATGAATTTCAGTATTTAAGTATCACCGAGCCATTGTATAGCGCCATTAGAGATACTTCAATCATTATTGAAGGCTATGTTCGCTCCAGTTTTACCTCTATGGACATTCGTGTCTCTAGACATTTTGTTGAATTTACCAAAAGTGCAGAACAAGCTCCTTTTTGGCGAATCATTCGCAGCAATCGAAATCGTAGTTATCGCAATGCCATTGTACCGCTTCGTGCCTGCAACAATATTATCTCTTTCACAAACAATGAAGCAGCGTAAATAATGTCCACTACTTTTAAATCCATTCCTGTGGTAGCACCCTACCCCTTGTATCTCTTGTTTTATTTTAGCTCAGGCTAGAAATATTCTTTTAGCAATCACTCAGTGATTTAAAATAAACCAAGCTTATGTCCATCAACCCATTTTTCCAAAGCTTAAGGAGCGACCATGAAAAAAATGTCGAACACACTAACTCAAAAATCAACCAAAGGAGATTCATTGTTTTACAAACAAAACCCCCTAAAAATAGCCAATAATGTTTCCATCAAAGAAGAGCTTGCTAAAACAGAAGTAGTCTACACTGCAAAAAATACCAAACTGTTTGATTACACTGGCTCAAAATTGAGATTTGAATCCTCTTTTCAAGAAGTACACCAAAAGCTATCCCAACCAGTGAGAAAAGTGGGAACTTACATTGAAGCGTTTGCAGGGACCTTGGCTTCGATGTTTCACAATTTAGCCTATGTCCAAGCAGATCGATACATTATTAATGACTTCAATGGTCGCATTATTAATCTTTATCAGCAAATAAAAGCCAATCCT
>SAAR01000159.1 GCA_009916335.1 Erysipelotrichia bacterium
TCCAGTACGCCTTCCCTATCGATCAGCACCAGGTTCCTTTTTGAAAGCAGGGCTTCCGATATCGTGCCCCAGCCGGCTTTAGCGATGACGATATCACTGGCAGCGAGGTAGTTGTGGGTGTCGAAGGTTTCGATGGGTAGTTTGACGACGGTGGCTTTTCCGGTAGCGGTGATGTTGATGCCGCTGGTGGTGAAGATGGTGCCGTCGTAGTTGTCGATCTGGATATTGTTCAGATCGGCCGACTTGCCGCAGGTGAAGAAGATGCTCGGGCCGTATTGAGCTTTGATGGCTGCGATGCAATCGGGATCGAAGCGGCGGCAGATGAAGCCGTTCTGTTTTCTTGGGACGGTCAGTTTGGGTGCCGGCAGCATCAGGTCGTATTCGATCAGGATGTCGAGTTTGGCGTAGACTTCCCGGAATCGGGCGATGATGGTTTCGGAAAGGCCAAGGAACTCGTACTGCTCGCACCAGGTAAAGTTGGCGATGCCGATGTTGCGCACACCTAATTGTTCCCCCACTTGGATGCCGATGGCGCTGATGTCACTGATGACACAGGCGACGGGCAGATCGCGCAAAATGGCAATTTCCGCGGCGACGGCGGTATCCCAGCCGGCCATGAAATCGGTCAGTTCGTGCTCGAGACGGGGGATGTCGACCTGCAGACTATTCTCCTTGTTGACCAGACCGACCTCGGTGCGGATGTCCTTGTACACGACGCGGTCACCGAAACGGGCGAGGTAAGTTCTGGCAAAGCTGTTCTGGTACACGCCGCTCGCGACGTAAATCCGATGGTCGGTCGTCTCCAAAAGTTCCTCGATGATCGCCAAGCAACGGGTCATATGCCCGAAGCCGTGGGATGAAACGTAAAATACAAGATAGTCGTTCATAGGATACCTCTTTTTAGTACAAAATAGAAGCACAGAGTTTTGCAGAAAAACCTACAAAACTCCGCAAAAAAAAAAATCCATCGCTGACACCTTTAGTAAAGTATCTTCAATAGATTTAAAGAAACATATAATGAAAGATTAAAAAGGATGTTAGCAATGGATAAAGTCAGTCCTGTCAAATATTTCTATAAATGAAGAAGGTCTTAAGTTGATAATCATAAAAATCAAAAATTTCCTCAACTAAAAAAATTACAAGTCAAATTCAAGATGGCGCCTGTTCAGAATTAGAAATCCAGAATATTGAATTTAATTTTTTAACATACTCATCTCCAACATCGGGTTCAATCATTTTTATATATCCAGCATATCCGTATAAATAACCTATATAATTTGAAATCAAAGTCTTTTCATTATGTATAAGGTGGCTATCAACACCATATTTATTTATATAATAAAGTTCTTTATTTAATAATTTTTTATATTTTTGGGGACAAAAAAGTTGTCCATTTTTGATCACTACACCAGTGACTTTCTTATCAGCCTTAAATCCGAAGAATTTTGTCTTGTTCTTATTAATTTCAAATCCTAAATGATGTAATTTGTAGGTAATGATATTTTTTATTTTTTCAATATCTTTATTTCTCAATTGTGTCCCAGATATTGTAATATCATCTGCATATCTCGAATATACAAAATTATATCTTTGTGAAATAACATCTAATTCTTCATCAAAATTTGAGAGAACAATATTAGAGATAATGGGGCTTGTTGGAAACCCCTGTGCTAATACGCCATCATACATACATAAGCTGGTTAAAATTTCACTAACATCTTGTGAGTAACCTACACTAAAAAAAATATCTTTAACTGTGATAAAATTAATTTCACCAAAAAAATTAATAATATCTGTCTTATATATCCAAAAGGGATCTTCGTGAACATGCGCTTTTGCGTTGGTTAATATGGATTTTTCTGGCACGAATGCGTGACAAGACTTAGATATTTTGATTTTCGACAATATATTACTAACTATCCATCTCTGAATTTTTTTTAATTTATAACTGGGCTGGTAAATTGTCCGTTCATCCCTATTTTTTTTTAAAATAGAATATTTAGCACAATTCTTTTGTACAAAAATGCCTATCTCCCCATCTATACCAAATAACAACCTCACCTGGTGGATGTCGAAAATCACTGGAACCCCTTTAATTATAAGGGAACTTGCAATAATCGTTAAATGATTTTTCTCATTGTCAGTGAGACTACTTCTGTTTATATTTTGAAATACTATATTATCCATAATAAAAAAACGTGGCTACCTAAAGGAATAAACAACTCGTGCTTTTGCTTTTTAAGAGTTGCTTATTCCGGTTGTTCATAAATTTTGTTTTTTAAATTTATGAACAGCAGGTATAAACAAGTATTAAAATAGATAATACCTACTTGTTAGTCACTTGCTAACATCTAGCCACGTTTATATTATACCTCCTTTGTATCTATTTTGGAATATAACTATGAAGAATTTCTTCATTTATAAACTCTGTCGTATCAGGATTAAACAAATCGTCAAAAGAGATACTATCTAATTTGGAATCTCGTAGAATAGCGTTACCTCTTTCAGTCAATATTATATCACCCGAATCATGAGTAATAAATTTATGATCTATTAGATAAGAAAAAACTCTTAATGTTTGTATCTCCGTAAAATTCAGAGTATCTCTTATTAGATAAAATACTTCAGAAAAATTAGATAGTTTAATTATCAATAAGCATAGTTCAATTTTAAATCTTCTCATGTATTATACTTCTTTCTATTATTGATTATATCATTTTTTCTGCTTTCTTTTGTGTCAGTTCTTTTGTCGCTCTTAATTTTCCTTTTGAATAATGGAGTCCATCTATGATTTTCCGTAATAAGTAACGGGAAATTATTATTGGGAGCATTGATGAAGGATGCAACTGCCAAATTCATATTGTAATCTGAAAAAATTTTTATTCTTTTTTTTTGCACTAATTCTAATAATACGCTTTTGCTCTCCTCAACTCTCTCTCTAGAACCAAAAATATAATTTTCTTCAAAAATACTTCTAGCAACAGAATAGTTAACAATACGTATTGAAATATTATTTTCCGTAGAATATTGTTCAATCATTGTTTTCCCTTGGACGGTACACTCTAACACCAATATTATAAAATAAAAATCAGGTTTGTACTCTTTTATGTCATATATCATATCTTTATGTGCGTCAAAAAATTTTTTTACAGATTTTCCAGAACCAATAAAGTCATCCATCAAAACTACACAGTTTATTTTTTCCAAGTAAATTTTATTATATTCCCCTTCTTCAACTATATTTTTATAAATATCATTAATTTTGAACTCCAGCCTCTTAATCTGCTTCATTATAGATTTTAGCTGTGCTCTATCGGAAGTATTTGAACAATTTATTTTGAGAGTTTCCATATTATTTGTTAACAAATCTAATTGGCCTATTTGGCTTTCTAAGTACTTCTCAAAGGCTAATATATGATTGAATAAGTCTCCGATAGGGTCCATGTACGTCTTATATAAATCATTTTCATATATGCCAGTAGCACTAATGAAATAGAAAAAAAGCGCGTTAGATGTTTCAAATCTTGTAGCGCATCGTAATGGAGCAACAATATATCCATCATCCTCCGTAAACTTATATTCTGATGATTCTATAGCATCTACAAACGAGTCACCAATCTTAGTTGCAGAATAATAATTCAATTTTTCACATACTTCAAGTAATTTTTCAAACTCTAGTTCTGTCGTATTCTCTTTCCAAATTTGTAATATTTCTATTTTTTTTTCGTATTCCTTATCAGTTAAACCCCATCTACTATTAAAGTCAAACACAATATTCTTACCTCCTGAAAATTATTTACTCAACTCTCGCACAAATTAATCTATTTAACCCATGATACACTTATGTTCTTTCAACCTTCAATACCAAAAAAGCTGGCAATAATATACTACTCTTGAGTAAGATGTAGTTACCAAACAAACACAATCAAGGAGATATTTTTTGCTACTATTTTACTAAAAATAAAATTAAACAAGGAGTCCATTCCTGTATTCGTAATTTTTTTCACGAACAATAATAGGGAACGATACTGAATTAACGCAATTCCTGGAAATATGCGCATCACGCATGGTCGTGCTATAATTTGTGAATCTGTTATCGTCAGCATGGCGTTAGCCACTGATGATAAGAACACTTTAGGTCGTAATTATCTTGGTACGCATCCTAAGTCCCGCCAAGAATTGGCTAGCCATTTTGTCCAAAGATATCAATCGATTTTAAGAAAAAATTGAACATCTATATGTTAATTGTTAGGATGATGAGCATTTATTCGTGGTTGCAAAGTCACAAATAGCACTAGGCAAAGAGTCTCTGCGTCTCATCATCACCCAAAAAGCGTCTTGCAAGTGCTTAAGCAGCAGAACAATATAGCGAAAAATTTCAATGTAACAAGTATTGGTTGTAATTTACAGTCATGAAGTTGAGTAATTTCATTGAATTTTTGTTTTGGAATATTATTTTTATTGAAGTCACTACTAGATAACATTATCTCACTCTGGCGTCCATTCTTTGATATTGTATTCCCCTGGCTTCTCTACAACTATTGCCACTGAATGCATGGCTCTAGTAATAGCTACATAGAATTGTGCTGCACTTGTATCTGCCAAGTTAAGCATTGGGTTTTTCAAAAATTTCTTCATTGGTTCTGTCGGATAAATTAGCGCTCGCAGAACAGTTTCTCCCTTACAAAGTCCAAAATTTATAGCTTCAGAACCTTCTAAAATTTTGCTATCAATTCTATGTCTATAGCACTTCGGATTGTACCCATCCATATAACTCTGGAGGTTTCCCCAACTAACCACAAATACACCGTCATGTTCTGTTTCCAAATCCTGTAAAGATTCTGTAGTTGGAAATTCTAAATCTTTAGGTAAAACCGAATCTGCAAAATTAATAATCTCTTGGTTGCATCGCCATGTGGAGGTTCTTTCTTCAATTTCGCATAGATTTTTAGATTCCATATCTCTAAACCAAAGTATTTTATTGAGGCCTTTGTATTTTTTGTTTTTCCGATCTGCTTTACTAGTACTATAAATTGATTGCCTTACATCGCCCACAGCAACAACTTTAATCTTGGATTTAAATAGTAATTCAATTATATCTAAATCATTACCCGCCAAATCTTGAACCTCATCAATGAATATATCATCACAAATCCCCTGTAATCTATCTATACACTCATCTTCACTGGCATTTAAAATATCCAAAGATAGTTTTCCAATATTGTGACTGTAGACTTTCCCTGCAGCATCAAAATATCGCCTATTCCCTTTTTGAAACCTGACAGGATCGACACCTTCAACAAAATGTAACCCATTTACTTCTTGATCTGGAAAGAGGTTATTAATATATGGTTTAATAATGTGATTAAGTAAAAATGAAAACCAGCCCATCACTTCAATATGATTATTAATATATCCTCTTTCCCATAACCTATCCTGTATTACCTTTTGACCTGTAGTTGTATATGTTATTATCAATATTTCTTTTGATGCCCCGTCTTCACAACACATATCAATTATCGCTTGAGTTTTTTTACCACCCGCTGGTGCCAATATAACTTTATTCATAGGCTTTGCACAAAACTAATAGCATCTAAAAAGTACTGAGGATAATTTATGGTTGTAGGACTATTTGCTATAAGCCATGCAACTTCTGTTTTATTTGATGTCATATAACTACATAAATCTTGCTCTTCAGGGCAACCCACTATTGTCTTTAAAGTTGGTTCTTGCGTCCGGTTGGCATAAATCACTTGAGGTTCTAAGGTTTCTCCTGCCTCCCTTAAACCTATGAACATCTCCCTTTCACCATCTTCCAGGTATTCTTTTGCTTTATCTTTCCAATATTCAGGTGTTTGTTTATCCACGTCGCGTAGCACAGCGACTGAGCGATTTAATACGTGGCATAATTCGAGAGCTCTACGATTCCTTGTTTCTTGCGTGACTACATCAATTTCATCGTCAATTGGATACTTACCTGAAATATCAAAGTATGCCCGATTAAATAGCATCTCATCTGATGGCCCCTCAACAATAACAAGTTTTCTTGCTAATACGAGACGAAGAGTATCATATCCAGACTGCTTTTTAAAATATTCTATTGTATCTGCGGATAAATTATCAAATTTGACTGTTTGTCCCTTATGTATCAATATTAGTCGATCCAAGCCTAATCTGTTTAACACATAAGAGCTATGTGTTGCAATAAATGTCTGTCTTCCAAAAGATAATCTATCAATCAGATTTACTACACCTGTCAATGATGTATGGGATAAATGATTTTCAGGTTCCTCAATAATTACAAAGTTGCTCTTTTCCTCTGAGGATTTTAGCGCTAAAGCTAATTTCATCAAAACTTGTTGGCCTTGTCCCGCCATGCTAAACGGTACAGAATCAATATGCGGTACTATTGCAGATTCCCAGTTTGCTGAGGATGACTGATCTAATTGTAGCCCCAATTCGTGACTGAGGATACCTCTAGTCCCTTCTTTAATTTGTTGATTTACCTGTTTTAACATTGTTTCGGTCAATTGGTATTTTGCTTGCCGATACGCTACCGAAATATCAGCACTATCTTTTCCATCTATATAATCTGATAACATTTGCCTTGTTTGTATGTCAATCCCTCTGGATGATCGAATCGTGCGCCCGTCAATAATAGCCGTTTTTAATTCTATTGGACGTTTATTCAACGCGTTACCATCGAATCCTTTCCAATTGATTTTATAGTACTCGACAGGAAGTAATGGTGGATGGTCACCTTGTAAATAAGCCTGTATTTGAGTGGAGTATTCTGGATCCGGTTCAACGCTCAGTGAAATGCCTGGGCAATCGAGTCTAAATGAGTTATTTTTTCCCCGTAATTTTTGAGGTTGATCTTCTTTTCCAAAATATAGTTCGATTATTATGGAAGGAAGGATTACTGTTTCACCCCTATTAAAAGCATCAAAAAAATCCTGCACAACTTCAGTATTAAACCAATATGGATTCAGTTCGTCTCCGATCCAACGGCCATTTAATCTACCATTGAGCACTAGGGAGATTGCTTCTAATAAAGTTGATTTTCCAGCGTCATTGTTACCTACAATAATGTTCATTCCATCTTTCGGCTTTAAATCTAATGTATTAAATGTGCGGTAATTTTTAACATGAATTCTTTCAATCAATGTCCTTACCCCATTTCTTATTTTTACTTTTAATAAATTTTTTTCATTATTCGATTTCAAAACGACGTCAAACTCCGGGATTGTTGTTATTACCTTTATGATTCTAATTTTAAAAATTACAACAACTACAATTATTCTGTAACTCTCAAATTCAATTTTACTACAATAATTCCTATTAAACTATGATTAAAAATATATATTTTCCCCACTTCGTTTGAACTTCTTATACACATCATAGTGATGCAGTACTCCAAAAAAATTACGGGCAAAACACATCATATATAGAAAGGGACCTAAATCCCTACGGGATTATTTCATTTACACACTTGCTATCAATTTTCCTCGTCTGTGTCATTAACGCGGCCAACAAAATCACGGATGATTTGTTGTACGAAATCAAAATCTGTTCCAGTTTTGATTGGACTTTCGGCTGGACAGGGATCTGGACCAACTGCAGGCTGCTCTCAGAATGGCTGATAGCAGCAGTCGTTCGGAGACTATCCAGTTATTCGATAAGAATCATTTTTACTATTTGGAGCATCCGCCAACAAAGGAAGAACTGCTGAAGAACATGGTTGGAAAGCTTGTAGCCTGGATTCCCGGAGACACCTAACTAGGAACAAATGCAAAACCCGTCAAATCAAGGTTTGGACAGTATTTTGAGGTTCGATTCACCTAGTTATGTGT
>SAAR01000785.1 GCA_009916335.1 Erysipelotrichia bacterium
AACGATGGTTTCATTTGCAAATAATCGAGGTGGATATATAGTTTTCGGCATTAAAGATAATCCAAGAGAAATTGTTGGAGTAAATAATGCTTTTAATGATATAAAACTTGAAGAATTTACTGCTTCATTAAATGCTTTCTTCTCACCGGAAATTGATTGGGAATTAGGTATTGTTTCTAATGGTAATACAGAGGTTGGTTATATTTACACCTATGAATCTATTAACAAACCAGTAATTGCTTTGAAGAATGAAAATAGTGCTAGAATTACAAATGGAGACGTTTTTTATCGTTATCGAGCAAGAACAGAAAAAATAAAATTTCCAGAAATGAACAGGATAATTGAGGAAAAATTGAAGCATGAACGAGAAGTGCTTTTAAAACATTTTGAAGCAATTTTTAAGAACGGGTCTACTAATGTTGGTATTGTTGACTATACTGATGGTATTGTTAGTACGCCTTTTGGCGTTGATGTTGCTGTTGATAGAAAACTAATAATGCAGGTTCTAAAGAAGGCACGATTTATAAAAGAAGGCAGCTTTAACGAAACATCAGGGCAACCAGTATTGAAAGTTACTGGAAACATTGAATTGGCAGAAGAAGTCCTTGTACCTGATATTGAACCAGATATACAGTATCCTTATTTACAAAAGCAAATAGCAGAAAAGTTATCAATTTCGAATTACGAAGTATACGCTTTGGTATGGAAATATAATATGAAAAATCAAAGAAAATTTCATATGGAGTTTACTACATCATCAGAATCTGGCACTAAAACGCATAAGTTTTCTGACATAGCAGTACAGTTCTTGGCAGATAAATTAAATGAGAATAAAAACAATACAGAATTTATTTCTGATATCAAAAATGAATTTAAGAATGCGAAAAGAATATAAATACAATCAGGAGGGGTACAATGGATAAAATGCGTTTTGAATCAGCAAATATTACTTCTGCTAATATTGATAAAATAGCTGAATTGTTTCCAGCGGTAATAACAGAGGCATTGGACGAAGAAAAAAGCACACCGGAAAAGAAAATTTATAAAAAGGCTGTAAATTTTGAGGTGCTTCGCTCAATGCTTGGCGATGAAGTAGGCGGCAATGAAGCCTATGAATTTACTTGGGTTGGCAAGAGAGAAGCGATAAGAGAAGCGGGTCGACCGATTCGCAAGACCTTGCGCCCTTGTGTAGATGAAAGTAAAAACTGGGATACAACAGAAAATCTTTATATTGAAGGTGATAACCTTGATGTGTTAAAACTCTTACAAGAGAGTTATCTTGGCAAAGTCAAGATGATCTACATTGATCCTCCGTATAATACTGGTAACGATTTTGTGTATAGGGATAACTTTGCCCAAAGCCGCGAGAACTATGAAGAGGATGCAGGTGTCTACGATGAAGAAGATAACCGACTTTTTCGTAATACTGCAAGTAACGGTCGTTTTCATTCGGATTGGTGTAGTATGCTTTACCCTCGGTT
>SAAR01000786.1 GCA_009916335.1 Erysipelotrichia bacterium
GAACAAGACAGTGGTATTGAGATTTCCAAATATATTTGGCAAGCGTATAAAATTCCTATTATCTTTTTAACCTCCTATTGTGATGAAAAAACACTTAAGGAGGCAATGTGTTGCGAACCTTATGGATATCTGGTCAAACCATGGAAAGATGAAGAACTCAATGCAATGATTTTAATGGCAATTAATAAACACGCTTATTTTTTTCCACATCAGACAGTGGCACAAGAAGAGATGTGTCTTTTATTGGGAGAGGGGGTGAAATTTCATCGAGGACGTTCTACTCTTTATCGTGGAGATGAGGTGATTCGTTTAACAGGTAATGAGATAAAGTTACTGACTCTCTTAAGTGAGTATCCTAAAGAGGCTGTCTTTTTTGAGCGTATTAGTGATTATATTTGGAGAGAGAGTATTTATGATTTAGGACGTTTACGAACTTTGGTCTATCGTTTGAGGCAAAAAGTTGGATTTAATATCATTGAAAGTGTATGTGATGCAGGATATAAATTAAATGTGATTTCAAGATAATGTCTTTTAAAACGATTCCATTAGGGCTTAAAGTTACCTTTGCTTTTCTCTCTATGGGGCTTTTTTTGGTCGTTCTACTTTTGATGTTTTTTATTTTTAATAATCAACAAGAAGAGCGTAAAAAAGTGATGACACAAACAGACTACAGTGTACGTTTAACAAAACACAATATTCGTTTGGTTGTTGATTATTTTCGAGAGTATCGAGAGTTTGAGCGTAAAAAATCAATGCAAGAGATTGAAAATGAATTGGAAAAAATACGCATGCAACATCAGATACTGCGCACTAAAGAAGAAGCTGAAGCGATGTTTTTACATCAATTAAGTGCGTTGCAGAAACGTTTTTATTGTGAAATTCGTTTAAAGTCTGAAGGAAAAGAGGCGGTTGTTTTGCCTCATCAACATATTACAACCTATTTTAACTTTGAAATGCTTCCATGGGATGTTTGGCAAGAACAAGAGATGCGCCAAAGTCTTTGTTTGGTGAACACACATTGGTTATTTAAAACGCGTGTGGATGCGTATGAGATTAATTTTACATGTGATGCCACTTTTCAAGAAGATTATAAAGATATTGAAAAAGATGTGAAAAAAATCGTTCAAGATGGTTTTGCTTTAAATGAATCTTTGCATCAAGGGAAGATTTATTTGATGTGGGTTAATAGAGGCATGAGTGCTGAAGCACTTCATCAAAATTTTCAAACGCTCCCCAATGAAACTTATCAAAACTACTGCATTAGTAAGCTTTCTAACGTGACTTCACCTCATATGGGCTCTTTACATGTAAAAAAGGTTTTGGATGTGAATGACACGGAATTTATGTATCATTGGCTAGACGAAAAACCTGCAATTACATGAATTTAAAAGAGAAAAATCTTCCTATATGGCAAGAAGGAATTTTATTTAAAGCTTTGGAGTTTGATTTTATAAAAATTGAACAGCTAGATGAAGCGGCA
>SAAR01000787.1 GCA_009916335.1 Erysipelotrichia bacterium
GAGACAGAGATAAAGTCGCTCTTCTGTTGGCATAGGATAGAACAATCTGCAAAGGAAGGAAAGAGGTGGGTGCATGATAAATTTTATATATTAATCATTGTGTTATGTTGGTTTTTCTTGCAAGGAAAGCGAAGGTGCGCGGTGAGAGGAAGAGACAAAATTAATAGGGGATTTTTACGTTTTTTTATAATAAAATATGTCTTATAAACCGTATGTTTGAGCGCTTGTTATTGATTAGCAAGGAAATTTTGATGGGTGAGATTCCAATTTTATGAATCAAGTAAGATATGGTAAAAATGATAACGTCTTGATTTTAAGCAAAATAGTTTTGGCGCTAATGATCTTTGGGTTATTTACAATTGATAATCAAGGGGTGCTCAATATAACCTCTGTCATCGCTGTGCTTTTATCTTTTTATTATATAAAAGTCAGCGGTGTTGAAATTAAAGATAATATTTTAGATCTCATGCAGAAGAGAAAAACATTGCTTCTCTTCACGTTATGGTGTGTTTTCTGTATTGCATTTTTCACCTATGAAAATAAATTTCTCCATGCCTATGGCATATTGATAAAAGACTGGCGTTACCCGTTGGTGATGATGTTGTTTTTTGGTGCATTCAGCAAACATAAGGCCTCGCTGAGACAGGTTTTTGTGATTGGGGCGATGCTAACGCTTTCCTATATTGTGTTAGTGGTGCCAATTTTAAGAATTATAAAAAATAACCAGCAGGAATTGTATCTACAGCTTCGCTATGGTTTCGCATTCTATGTCGTCATGCTATTTCCTTTTGTGTTGACCGGGGCTGTTTTATTAAAGAATACTTTTCTTAAAGTAGCCTTGTATATCATTTCCGCGCTTGCATTTGTCTTTTTGTTATATACCGGGAGTCGGGGTGGAATCTTAGCGATTGTTGTAGAGATTTTCATGATCTCATTCCTTGTGAGTAAAACGCTTAAGAGATTTATGGTAGCTACCTGCAGTCTGCTGATTATAATGTCTGCTTTACTGGTCGGTACCTACAATACAGTGGATCAGGTAAAGCGGAAAGTTGATCAAACGCTACAGATGAAAAACGTTACTTCCAGTCGCGATGAACTCATCACTGACCGTTTTCCTCTGGTAATGAAGAATATCAATAATGTCGTCTTTGGTATTGGGTATGGCAATGCTACATATAACCAATATTTAGAGGACCACAATGCGCCGAAAAATCCAGGCGTATATTCTGAACGAAATAAAGGCTATAATATAGACGAGCCATTCTTTATAATAGTTCTTTATAATTTAGGGGTGATTGGGCTGCTTTTATTTGTGTCGGCCTTTTACATTACATTTAAAGATATATATGGCCGTGCTAGAACCCAAAAAGACATTTTCAGTATTTCATTACTTTGCTCTCTGGTTGGTTACATTTTGGTGTATTGCTTATTTGAACAAATGTTCATAAACGTATTCTTTTTATATAGTATAGCTATTGT
>SAAR01000788.1 GCA_009916335.1 Erysipelotrichia bacterium
GAACAAAACCGACCTTCACTGGCCCATGCTTAATCTCCGGATATGCGACAAGGTACTCCAGGGCATTCATAATCGCGGCGATGGCGGCTTTATCATCTGCCCCCAACAGACTGGTACCATCCGTCACCAGCAGGTCATCACCGATATAATTTTTCAGTTCTGGAAATTCACTTTCGCGCAGATAAATTTTTAGCTCCTGGTTCAGACACAAATCCCCACCGCTGTAGTGAAGACGTTGTGCTTTTGTGTCCGCAGTCTGTTCCGCACTGGTATCGAGATGACCAAAAAAGGAAACGACAGGGATCGCGTCGTCCGTATTTGCAGGTAATGTCGCTGTCACAATAGCGGTATCCCTGACCTCAATGTTTTCCATTCCTAATGCTTCAAGTTCTACTGCAAGTAGTTTTGCCAGTTCCATTTGACCAGGTGAAGAAGGCATTATCCCATTAGCACCATTTTCCCTTGAGGTCGTGGTATTGATTTTCGTGTAGTTAATAAAGCGTTCAACAATATCCATTCCAGGAGATCCTTTAATGTATCATTTACGAGGTACTGCAAGAGAAGACCTGCATACAGCGTGGGTTGAATAATCTGAGAACAAAATAAAATCAGCGCTCATCCCAGAACGCTGATTTTATGGGTGTTACGACAACGATTTATATAAAGGAAGATAAAAAAGGCCAGTAATTACACCAGTGATTAAAAACTCCTTTTGATTGATAAAATCATATTCCCTGTCTGTTTTTACTACATTTTCCATGGTGTTAAGCTAACAGAAGTCATAAACGGCATTCGTATGTCTAAGGGATAATAAAAATCATTTAGATTCTTGCCCCCGATACCGACACAAGACATACCATCGCTATATTTTTTTAATGAACAAATGCTGTAACAGCAACATGCAACCGTTTGCACCTCTCTACAAATAGCCACTTAACGCACTAAAATCCGTGAACAAAATCACAATTACTTCAAAAGCGAAAATTAACATAACGCTTAAAAACAGATAGTTATAAGAAAAACTATATAATACCCCTATAAATAAAGATGAAATCACACTATTCACCATGAAATAGATTCATAGCGATACTATTTCAACATTACCGTATGGTTCACAGAACAAAACCTGTCGTCATCACTAATGCAAAACAACAAGAACAATAATATTAAATTATCTATTTATGACGATTATCAAAATTATACACAGGCAAAAAAAACCTCTCCCCTGAGAAGAGATTCAGGGCAGAGGTAATACGGGTGTTAAGGACATTTTTATAGTTTTGATGATAACAGAAGAGCTTCTTGCTGGATTGAGTATACACACTTCACGACGTTAAGAAAATTCCTAAAAAGAATTAAAAGCAAACACCATTAAAAATCCTTTTTATAATAAAGACATATTTATCAAATAAAACAAAATTAGGATAGGGAAAAATTAAATAGCTTACCAAAGCAGCCAGGTTGTTATATTATGAAGAA
>SAAR01000789.1 GCA_009916335.1 Erysipelotrichia bacterium
AGCAAAACCAGAAAGAAATTGAGACCCTTTCAGGCGAGATCATCCGTCTTGAGGCCTGCATAGAAACTGACAAAAACTCTGACCTCTACCGCGATCAGCAATTGCTTATCGAAATTAAAAGAGAATTTGCCCGCAATGCCATTCGGCAAAACGATGTCGAAAAGCGTCTTTCCTCCCACCTTTCTGACCTTGAAAAGCTGAATTTAAAGGCCAAAGAAACCGGCGAATCAATCGAAGATTATTGGCAGAACCTTGAAAGCCGCTTCGTCGATTCGGCTGATCTTCTCGATGGCCTTCAATTCACCCCAGAGCGAAGTATCGAGGCTTATAAAAGTGAGTATCAGAAGATTTCACAGGTTTTGGGCGATAGTAATAACAACCACGGGAGACTTTCAGCAGCTGAGCTTGCTTAGATACTGAAATCTGAAGTGAGTCATCGATTAACTTTTGTGGTTGAAGCGGCCCAGTTTCTTCAACACACCTTCTAAAAAATCAATTTCTAATGCCTGCTCACCGATTTTTGCATGTAGTTTTTTTAGATCGATGGGTGGTTCTGTTGGAGCTTTTGATTGATCGAAAGCTTGCGAGGAAGCTGAAATCAGTTGATTTTTCCAGTCGATAATTTGGTTTTGATGAACATCAAATTCAGCACTCAATTCAGCAAGTGTTTTTTCTGCTTTAATCGCAGCAAGTGCTACCTTAGCTTTAAAATCATTTGAATGATTTCTTCTTGGTCTACGTGCCATAAAATACTCCATATATTGATGTTTATAACATCATTTGGGGAGCAAAATATCACTTATAAGTGTTGTTCAAATTTCCTGATCCACCTCTTAACCCACTTAAATCATTCAATGAAACGGATAAATTATGAAAAAATTTACATGGAACCGTATAATTTTCGATGCGGGTCTAAACATACTGAAAATTTTGATTTTCGTTGTAGCTTTAGTTATTTTTATTAAATTCATTATAAGTGAATACTTAGGTGTAATTTTTAGCAAAGAAATTACAGTTTTTGCGGGGATGTTTTTAGCACTCGCAATTCTTGTTTATGAAATTATTTCAATTTGTATATCTAGACTAATTAATAAAATTCACTATGACGCAGATCAACGTGAAGCTATTGAAACATTTGAAAAGCATCAACTTAATGTTGGCTTTATCGTAGCTGACTTGCCAAAAGATCAAAAAAACAATGAGTTAAAAGATTGTGTTGAAGCTTATATCACTCTAGCGAAACAAAATTTACCATTTGTTTTGATTAATTCAGACAATGTATCTACTTCAGGAATATATTTTTCAGGGCAACGTGGAAAGCGTGACCATAATAAATACAAAATCATCATTAAAAGAAACTTAGACTAAAAACAACCTTTTCTCTGTACACGACAAAAATAGATAACTCATTGAAATAATGTCACAATAATTGTTTTCTAACGACGAATACTATGACACATCTCAATGAGTTATATCTT
>SAAR01000790.1 GCA_009916335.1 Erysipelotrichia bacterium
ATCACACTAGATGATTTTTCAACAAACTCTCAAGAAGAAGAAATAGTCATCTATCTTAATGAAATATCTGAAAAAAGCTTTGACTATATACATGTCACTGACAAAACAGAACTATTAAATATTTTAAGTTCTGATAAATATGATGTGATATCTATATCTTCACATGGAGAAGTTAATACGAGGGCACCTTTAGAAAATACAATAAAGATAGGTGCTGATGAAATTAGATGGATTGAGTTAGACCCCAATAAATATACACTTACTAATAAAAGATTATTATATTTAAATATTTGTGATTCAGGACACTATTCGTGCAAAAATGGGTTTATGTTAGAATCGCTATCTACTTTTTTAACTCATAACAATCAAGCTACTGTTTCCCATATGTGGCCAGTAACAGTTCATTACTCTAGTGGATTTCTTATGATGTTTTTGCATCAATTAACTCTTAATGATAGTTTTAAAGAAGCCTATAGTAATACATTATCTTTGGCAGTGAATAATGAAATACATTCTTATATAGAAAAAAACAACTTACAAAATATGAAATTGTTTGAAACACTTCTTAGCCCATCTATCAAAAAGGAAAGTCTTATAAATTGGGGGTCAATGTTGTATCAAGAATAAATACCAATTACAGCAATACTTCAGTTTAAATATTAAGCTTTTAAATTATATATTTAAAGCTCTCTCTAATCTCCCTTCAAAAAAAGTCTTATTAAATTGAGTTCTCACTTGCATATTTAACAACATCAACCCCATATTTGTCTCTGATTTTGAGCAATTTTTCATTTAAAGATGCGAACTTCAAATCTTTTTCATAATCAATAAGAGATAAAGTTTTAAGATTATGACAACCTGCAAAATTTGAAGCACTAATAGCGATATAATGAATTTTGTAGCCTAAGTGGTTGTCTAATTTTTTTATCATACTCTTTGCTAAATCTATTAAAAATCGCTCATTAAACAGTCTATTTTCTGTAATTGATTGAGAATTTTTAAGACCATACTCGTACCTAATTTTGAAGTAAAAAGTTGTTGGATTTAGTCCTAATTTTGCTATGGTATAGCTAAGATAACGAGCTAGTATCATCACCCTTCTATAAACTTCGTTTCTATCGATTATAGCTTTAAAGTTTCTGCTAATTCCTATACCTCTTCTATCACTGTAAGGTATTACCTTTTCATTATCAGCTCCACAAATTCTTTTGTATAAATCTCTGCCAGATTTACCATATGAATAAAGTAGGTTAGGGCGGTCTCGTAGTTCCCCTAAGGTTTTGACTTTGTAATAATCAAGCTTTTTAGAAATGGCTCGTCCAATACCTGGAAAGTCATTGACATCGATATCTTTTGTGTATTCATATACTTTTTCTTGGGGTAGGGCAATCACACCAAATGGTTTTACACAATCTGTTAAAAGCTTTGCAATCCATTTGCTGCGACTTGCTCCAATAGTAATTGGTAAATCAAATTTT
>SAAR01000791.1 GCA_009916335.1 Erysipelotrichia bacterium
ATCTGTTACTGCTTGTTCTGTTTTTTCATTGATTAAATCTTCTAAAGTTAAGTGTTGTTCTTCATCTTTTACTTTTGACATTTAGATTGCTCCTTGTCCTTTTAAAATTAAATAAGCAAGTGCAACACCAATTAAGATATTTACAATCAATAACAATGTTACTAAATCGAATGGACTTTTTGTAATGCTTGCAAAGGTTTCATGAATGATTTTACTTTCAATGGCTGTTTGAAAATCATTCACATTGTATTTGCTTTGAAAATTAAGCGGATTTATCGTCTCAGATGCTTTATCAGTGATAAGTACTGTTCTATACCCATTTGCAATGAAAACGTGGTCTGGGTTGATTATAAAGGGTGCTTTGAACGTTTCTGATAGGTGATATGTAATTCTACTTGATTTATCAGTGTTAAACTTGATAACTCTTAAATATTTGTGTTTATTGAAAATTGTTCTCATAAAAACTCATCATCTCCTTTACTTGAAAATGCAACGATTACAATTTGTGCTACAATCATGATGATTGAAAAGACTACAATAAAGGTATTATCTACCAAAAAGATTGGTACGAACCAAAGTACACTGCTTGCAATCATCAACCATTTTTGCTTGAAAATATAACTTACTACAAGTCCGATTACATAAATGACTAAAGATATTGTTAAAACATCAAGTGTTGTTAGTTCTTCCATTGTTATTCACTCGCTTTTCGTTTCAAAGAAATAATTGAAATTAAACCACCAAAGAAAAGAACAGTAATAATTGCAGGAACAATCCATGAATCTAATTTTGCTGCAAAAGCAGTATTTCCCCCATCGATAAAACCCCTATTATATGATGCTTCATCACCTGCTAAAATACCCTGTAAATAAGAATAAGATAAGGTTTCGTCAATAGGAAACTCTGTACCCTCGTGAAAATAACCACTAAATCCGTTTGTATAAATATCGGTTGCGATAGCGTCATTGGCTGTTACTAAAAAGTTTGCTAATCCACGTTGATAATCAAAACTATCTGCTAAAGTGAATCCATAAACTTGTGAGCCTGCAACAAATACATCTTTTCTTCCTGATTGTCTACCGATTGCAAATGCTTCTGAATATGACAATTCAAGTGCGTTGCTAAATCCTTTTTGATAACCTTTTCCGTAACCATCATCGTATGCATTATTAACTAAAGTATCAACTTGTTTGTATAAGTCATAATAGATTTCTGAAAATGTAAACTTTTGTTTTTCATCAATCCAATAAATTGGCTGATCAATACTTTTATAATAATTTACCACTGTAGAATCATAATCTTCAATTAGATTCGTTTGTGTAGAGGACCAATCTAATACGCATACAGGGCTTGCTAATGAATATGACATAATAGTTATATTTACTCCTGTAGTGATGTATAAATCACCTTTGACACTATTAGCCCAATCATAATCAAAATCAACTGTAATGACTTCATCACCTGTTGGTACTGCAT
>SAAR01000792.1 GCA_009916335.1 Erysipelotrichia bacterium
TTTAACCGTCGCATCAAATGCTTTTGTGAGGAAAAGTCCATCGATTATTTGGATTTGGATCCGTGGTCATTAGGCAAAAATGGTACCGTGCGATCATGGCTGATTCACCCTAACAACCCTTGTGATCATCACTATTATCGGTGGCGATATGCGTTGATGATTATCCTCAAGATGCTTATTAAAAAATAGCTGCTTAGGAGCTACTTTTTCTGAATGAGAAATTCTCACAAAAATAAATTGGTGTATTTTTATATTTGACAAAAAAATACAATAGTCGTATAATTTTACTAAAAAAGGAGTTCCAATGAAAGCAAAAGAAATCTCTGAAATTTTTGGTGTTCCTCAATCGACTTTAAATGAATGGAAAAAAGAGGGGCATTCTAAAAAGGCATTGGCTGATTTTTTAACAAATGTCGATAAAGAATCTATTCTAAAATTATACAAGTCCGCTACAGCTTATAATATGCTTGTAGCAACGGTCAATGCTTCCATAGGAAATGAAAGTAAGCATCTTGGTGCAAATGATATTAAAAAGCTTCTTATGGGAAAAACGCCTGAACAGCCTATTGAAAAATATGCTCTTAGCATTATCAAAACAGAAGCACTTAAAGAAGAAATTGAAGATTTTGCAATGCACTTTAAAATACCAATGAAAAAAGTACATAAAGTCCTACATTATGGATATTAAAACACACGAATTTATTCTAGCAACCTATGCAAAACAAATTAAAGCACTAAATGATTTACTCTTTGAGTGTAAAAAGCTTCTACCCAATAATGACCTTTCATTTATGAGATTTGGCGGTGGTACTGCATTAGCAATTTATCATTTTCAACATCGAAAAAGTTTTGATATTGATTTATTCGTGATTGATCCCCAAATACTCAATTTCCTAAGTCCAAAGCATTGGTTAGAAGATTCACATTCGTTTAATACTGCAAAATATATTGATCTTGCCAATCATATCAGGTTACTAACGAAAGAAAATATCAAAATTGATCTTTTGGTATCTCAAGATTTTATAGGTAATGTGATTATCGATGATAGTCGTGCTTTCTTTCATGAAAAGATTTACGTTGAAAGTTTAGAAGATATCTTGGCAAAGAAAATTGTTTATAGAAAAGATCAAAATAAATCAAGGGATATTATCGATTTAGGCGTTGCGCTTCACCATGACAGGTTGATTTTCGATAAGCTTTTAAGCTCTGAGGCTGTTACGCTCCAAGATTTTTCTGATTTACATGGTGCATTGAAACGACTTGATATTCAGAGATATTTAGATGAAATCGACCTTGTTGAGCCTATCGAATCTTATTTGGATGTTGCAAAAAATGCGCCTATTGAAATTAAAGAAGTGCTAGGGAATATACTGTCGCGAATATAACTAATATTCTTGGGTAAGAAGGTGTAAACCTGTAGGATAGAAATAGGATAAACATGCTCACTAAAAATAAAAAAGCTTTTTTCTTTGGTTT
>SAAR01000793.1 GCA_009916335.1 Erysipelotrichia bacterium
TTCCAATTCATTTAAGAACTGCTTGGCTAAAATAGGATGTCCCGCATAATATTTAAAGATTTTGTTTTCAATCCTCTTTGAGTAAACATTAGTCCCACAAAGAAAATACAAACAGCTAGCAGATTCATATAACCTGTATAGAAATTGCCAACTAAAGATAGTGTACTTGATATTACAAATATTCCAGATTTATTTTCATTAATTATTTTTAACAGACCAAGCATCATAAGTGGCAGGAATGCAACACCAACCATCCATGGAGTACTCCAGATATAAGTAACAGTGTATCCAATAAACGCATAGCATACTGAGAAGCAAATGATACCAATCCTTTTTTTTCCATGATGAATGTACTCAATGCAGAGACAGAAGTTTATGGCGGCAAATATAAACCCTGTTATTGTGGAAAAATAATACCCTAATAGAAAATTGTTTTGAAATAGCAACATGAACAAGTTGAATGGACTGGACGTATAATATGCTATTGTGCAAATAACACTTCCGCCAAAAGCACCCGACCATGAATATAATAAGTTATTATTTGATGTAAATGAATTTGCAAAATATGAAACAAAACTGATGTTCTGATCACTATCTGAATATAAAAATGTATTATCTCCAAAAGGATATACCTTGAGAACAATTGATAGAGCAATGAATACTAAGCACGTCAGCAGTCCTGCAAGCAAACAGTCATAAAATAATCTGCGATTACAACTTAGCTTTTTTTTGATTGACAAAAGACTCATTAATAGAAAAAATCCCCCTTTTTAAATTGTACCATAATCAAATGTACAAAAATTTCATTTGTCATGAATCCATTGTATAAAGTCTAATATAAAAACCGTATTTACACACGGGTGCTGATAAACATGAAATTTAATTGATTCCGGAAGAAACTTAGAAAGTATGTTTTGGCTGGTAACTGTGTACTTTGGTACGTGGTTGCCCTGCATAACTGTCCACTTCAACTTTGGACCATCACCCTAGTAAACGAAATACATAAGAAGTAAGTCTTGGCGAAAAACACCACGGACTCAAATTCTGAACGGATAATTTCAGAAGAATTTATTCCTAATCTAGCTTTCATCACAATCAGCTGCTCCTTCCATTGGTCGGGGCATCAAGGGAAGCTGGACTGACCAATTCCTATTTTTCAAAATGCTGTAGAAGATACAGATCAGTAAGTTACTGAAGGATCCCATTGAAATGAGTTCGATACTTTTAACCTGCAAAGAGAATTCGCTGAATGCCATTAACCAGGTACATTATCATTTTAGGATATTTCTCAGAGCACATAGTGGCTTCCGCAAAGAGGATCTTCCTGGCAACACCAGCCTGTTTCATAATACACCGAGTGATATTTATGAGAAGATTGATAAACTGCTGGATCAGATTTTGAAAACAAAATAATACTTAGGTACAGAAATCTATATAAATGATAAAGATTTCAAAACAGTTTAGAGAAACCGCGC
>SAAR01000794.1 GCA_009916335.1 Erysipelotrichia bacterium
GTATTTGGTAGTGGTGTCAAGAGAGAGACTTACTATTTTTTTGCCATAAAAGCCCTAAAATGCGATATTTCAGGCATTTAAAAATCTTATTTTAATCTTAAAGTTGTCAATCCTACGCTTAATTTTGACTGATTGTATTATACTGTAAATTTCATAATGAACTATTATTTTCAGATTGTGTCACATTACTATCTGCAACTTCTTGCTTCACGTCAGAAACTTGAACTTTTAGCGTATCAATTATGACTGGATTATTTTCGCCAAAAGGCTCTTCAGGAAAAAGTGGTTTAGCTGATTTTCGTTTTTCTTCTGCTTCTTTTTCTTCTTGTGTTTCTGACAGTGCACCAATGCCATATATAATTCCACCTGTAGCAACGGTTACTACTGTAGAAATAGGCTCACCACTATTATTGGCAACTGCTAGAGTTCCACCAAATTGCTTCATATCTTTTGAGCTACACGCAGAAAAAATGATAAGCACAAAAAAGCTCATAATCAAACTACTGAAATATTTCATATAAAGCCACCAAATAATAATTTTATGAAATATTATATATGAATTTTTAGCAGATTTCATTATGTATGAAGTTATTTTTTATTAATATTTATCTAATTTTTATGCAAGAAGGGGCATTTATGAAGAAATTGTTAGGGATTTTTTTACTTTTGGTATCTGTTCATTTGTGGGCAGACGATTTACAAGAAGGTTTAAATGCTTATGACAAAGGAGATTATCAAACGGCATTTACTTTTTTTAAAAAAGCTGCTGATCAAGGATACGCTCAAGCTCAATATACCCTTGGACTTATGTATAATCAAGGGCAAGGCGTAAAACAAGATTCTGCACAAGCACTACTTTTGTATACAAAAGCTGCTGAACAAGGATACTCAAATGCTCAAGCTGCTCTTGGGGTTATGTATAATCAAGGGCAAGGCGTAAAACAAGATTCTGCACAAGCAATCTCTTGGTTTAAAAAAGCGGCTGATCAAGGAAACGCAGAAGTGCAATATATCCTTGGGTTTATGTATGAGCAAGGAAAAGGTGTTGAGCAAGATTATGCACAAGCAAGCTCTTGGTATAAAAAAGCAGCCGATAAAGGAGTCGTACTAGCGCAATTGAAGCTTGGGGTTATGTATGAGCAAGGAAAAGGTATTGAGCAAGATTATGCACAAGCAATTTCTTGGTATAAAAAAGTGGCTGATCGGGGAGTCGCACAAGCGCAATATAATCTTGGGGTTATGTATGCAAAGGGGCACGGCGTGCAACAAAACAACACTTTAGCGAAAGAATACTTCAGAAAAGCATGCCGCGGTGGTGAGCAAAATGGGTGCAATTACTATGATCTTCTCAATCGTCAAGGATATTAAATCATAGCTGACACTTTATATAAAATAAGTCAAGGGAAGTGAGCCACCGACCTTTTGGGTCGGTTGGCTTCACTTCAAATTCATTCTATCGTAACCTCAAAATACC
>SAAR01000795.1 GCA_009916335.1 Erysipelotrichia bacterium
GAATTTGCCTGAACGGTATTACCAATGCCAAACGCCGCAATTGCCGTGAACACACAAAACAACACAGCCAGCCATTTCATTTTCAGTCCGCGCTCCAAGGCATACATCGGTCCGCCAAGCATCTCACCGTTTTCTGTCTGCACCCTATATTTGATGGCAAGCAACCCTTCCGCATACTTTGTTGCAATACCAAACACACCGGTCAGCCAGCACCAGAGCACAGCTCCGGGACCACCAAACGCAACCGCGGTAGCCACACCCACAATGTTGCCTGTACCGATGGTAGCGGCCAGCGAAGTGGCCAATGCACCAAACTGGCTAACATCACCGCTGGCATTATCGTCTTTCGTGACCGATAAACGAATTGCCGTGAAAATCTTGGCTTGAGGAAAGCGCAGTCTGATGGTAAGAAACAAATGTGTTCCCAGAAGTAATATAATCATCGGCCACCCCCATAAAGCCGAACTAATCTGCGCGGTTAACTCTTCGAACCGTTCCATACGTGCTATGTATTACAATTGTACAGCAAAAGTAGTTTTTTAATATCAAATAGACAAGTATAAATCATATTAGTTGCATTTAGCAGTAACCATTAATTCTATTGGTTCACCTGTGAAATCTTTCATTATCGCTCGAATAAGTAAGGTATTTTCTATACAAAAAAGAGGATCAAACAATTGCATAAGCAAACAAATTATCTATTCATTCCAATTTTTCGAAAGACGAAACAAAAAAAGCTTTATCAACTGATTATCAGTAGATTAAGCATACAATAAGGAGAGCCAAAAAAAATATTTATATTCACTTTATATTCAAATCTTCGGGGGCGATTATTCCCGTCGGGGGTACCCCCTCACAAAAAAGCAATTTGTTTAATAACACGAAAATATGAGCACAGTAACTCCACTTACATTATCAACCAATATTTACCACATCACTCTATCATTCTGACATAATAGTAAAATATAAACACAATATATTGTATCGTTAACACATTAAGTATTAATTAGAGCCGGAACCTTGTTAGCATCTCAACCAGCATCATTAAAAATATGCCACAAGAGGATATTATGCATAAAAGCCTTATACAAAAGGGTTTTAGCGAAAATAACGCAAAAAGGAGCGACGGAAAGATACGCTAAGGGGAATGAATAAATAATGAATATAAAAGTGATTATTTTCTTTTCATCCTGAGTAGAAGATTTGTTCGATTAAAGACAATAACAGGATAATAATTATATACTTATTCAACATTTTACAGCTTTATTAGGTTCTGCTGAAAACCTCTTTATGTTTTTAAAAAAGCTCTTTATGTTTTTGAAAAACATAAAGAGCTTTTTTAAGTGAAGGTAACAAATTATTCGATATTATCCATATCTTTGTAAATGATGTTGGGTTATAATTTCCAAACGGCAAGTAGAAAAACATGCAAATACATAACGATACATTGATAGTAGAATGTTCGGCTTACG
>SAAR01000796.1 GCA_009916335.1 Erysipelotrichia bacterium
AAATATTAGAGAGAGAAATAGGTAGTGGATGGTGCTCTGCTTTTTATGATGCCCTTGATGCTCTATATGAAGATAGTAGTAGAGTTTTAATGATGCCATATCCGTTTGTACAACTATTTATTAAATGGCACTTTGACCTCATCACAGAGGAATGCGAAAAGGTGTATGTGACAGAAACTAATAATCCGTACTAATATGGAAGATGAAAAATGCGACCATCACTGGCTTACCGATGTGCAGCTTGGTGATTATGTAGAATGTGAGTTATGTGGACTTATTTTTCCCAGAAAAGATTGGGGCAAAGTAGATTCCGATAGCGAAGAAAAAGAGTAACAGATGATTTTAATCCTTATAAATAAAAAATGAAATGAAAAATAGTTTTAAAGAAAGATTTAAAAACGTGGTAAACGATGTGAGGCCACTTAAAAAAGAAGAAGTAGAATCATATGAAAAGTTTAACCCATATGATATTAGTCAAGAAGAAGAGTTAATTGAAAAAGAACGAGTGAAGAAGTTTACAGAGATTATTGGTAAAACCTCTTATTCTAAATCTTTAGATACAATCCAAATGCCGAAGTATAAGTGTATAAAAGAAGTTTGGGCATTAAAAATTAAGTCAATAGAATTTGATTCAGATATTGCAAAGAAAGAGGATAGAGAAACAGATGGTTCAGCCATAATTACGCCAGAAAATACAGCATATGCACCTATTAAAGTAAATAGAGAGTATATTGAAAAACATAATCCAATTGAAGGAGGGTATTATGTTGTGTATAAAGATGGTTATAAATCTTTTTCTCCTACTAAAGCATTTGAAGAAGGGTATATTTTGATTTAACCCATATGAATAATGGTGCGGTAATATGATTAGTTGCCAAACCACAGACTTTAAAAATATAGTATAAACCTTAATATGGTATTGCATATATACCTTGTTAGCAAACGTTAATTATTATGGATGAAGTTAAAATGTTTTTATTTGCAAGATGGATTGCTACTTGCTACGCTGATACACACTTGGACAGTAAAATGAAATGTGAACACGATACAGGATTCAAAAGTTCGGAAGCAATCTCAGTTTTAAATAGAGAAACTGGATATTGGTATAAGGAACAATTAAAACATTTTAACGATGTTGTATATCCGAACTACATTGAGAATGGAACTGTTGAAAATACGAAGCAGTTCTTTAATGTTTGCTAACTTACTTACACACCCACAAACAAAATTTATAAAAGGGAATGGAAAACATAGATAAAATTAAATGTCTACTTATAGACTTTGAGAATAACGACAAAACGCTTGATGAGGCAGCAAAAGAAATATTGCTTTTATTTAATGATAGTAAACGATGTGAAACGATAGCAATATCTGCTCTAGATAATATTGCACATCCCATTAAGTACTTGCAAAATGAAGCTGAGAAGGATGGATATAAAGTAAATGGCTGTATGGCTATACAATTAACACAA
>SAAR01000160.1 GCA_009916335.1 Erysipelotrichia bacterium
TTAAAGAACTTAATCGTAGGGCTTTTTTCAATAATTAAATAATCAATTATCAGATGTTCTTCTACCTATTTGTCCTAGTCTGTCCCAATTTTTCAATGATTTTTTGGGGCAGACTATCTTAGATTTTTACATCCCATCTTTAGTTGGATAATCATCACCAAATATATAGATCTTATCACGTTTCCCAAGCGGAACTTGTAAAATTAGAGGTATTAGATGTGTCTCAGGATGATGATCTTCTCCTATTGTTCCACTCTCATAAGCACCTGCTGCATTGAAGTATCTTAATGATACATATTTGGTACCATAAGCCTGATCAAACCATTTCATCATTTTTTCCATTGCAAGCTTTGTTTCTCCATATGTATTAGTAGGATTAGTTTCATCGCTTTCCAATATTGGAATATTCTTAGGTTCACCATATGTTGCAGCAGTAGATGAGAAGACAATCTTATTTACACTATTTTCTTTCATAACATCTAGAAGACAAAGCATACCGTAAACATTATTATGATAATATTCATATGGTTTTTCCATACTTTCGCCTACTAGAGAGTTAGCAGCAAAGTGAATTATAGCTTCAATATTATGCACCTTAAAGACTTTATCTAGTTGTTCCTTATCTCTTATATCGATGTTGTAGAAACGGTCTACTTGGATTGATTCTATATGTCCACTTTGTAAGCTATCTATAACAATTATTTCTTCATTTTGTTCTTTAAAATATTTCACTGTATGTGAGCCGATGTAACCTGCTCCTCCGGTAATTAGTATTGGCATTTTTGCTATGCCCCCTTTCAAATAATTAATATTTGAATCTATCTAAACCTAAAAATGTTAACAACAACATCTTATGCCCTTACCTTAATTCTGATTCTATTTCTAAATTCAATTGAAGATATTCTTTATTTGACGCTGCCTTAAATTATACTCAGCATCTTTCAAATTACTATTTGCAATTTCGATAATTTTCTCTGTGTCCATAACCTTATTATTTTCATCAACAACTTTTACGCTACCCCTAATAGGTTTTGTTTTCCAATTTTTCGCATGTTTAAACTCCTCAATCTCACTCCATAAATATGGCACAGGTAAAAACCCAGCAGCGAATATTTTATAGAATCCTTCTGCTGAATAAGGATTATCAATATTACTTTCTATAGCTTGTATTATTTTCTTAGCCGACTGATAAAGTTCTGCTGATCTTTCATTTACATCGGGATTCCTTCCCATATCATCAATTTTACCTTGCTTCCTCATATCTCGATATTTTTGTAAGGAATGTTGAGTAATTTGTATACTCTCATTTATAATCTCTGGTGTTGCTAAATGTGAAGCCTCAGAATAACTAACTACATGAATAATTTGTGGACTCATTTCGTTATATGGGTCAATGTCATCCATTAATGCAGTAACAGCTGCTAATTGTATTTTTGCTTCATAAAGATCTGGTTTGAAGTAATCTAACCCAGCTCTTGGTTGTAATAAAACTCTGAAATTCGTGTCTTCTAGACTTCTAACAAGCTTAAGCACGGCCCTTGACTTTGCTAAATCTTGTATCCCCCAAGTCAATCGTGGTGTATTTAGCATATTTTGTAAAATAAAAGTCTTAATTCCTAGCCCTTTAGCTAATTTTGCAGCTAAATATGCAGATACTATATACGTAACATCATCAGCACCTCTAAATGCAAAATGATGAGGTACATTTGCCTCAAAAGGCTTGTTAGTTTTTGCTATATATTTTATTGTCTCTATATGTTCCTGTAAATTTGTGTATAAATCATATGGGCCTCTACCATCAAGCTTGTTAAACCACCATAATGATAATGCATGCCAACTAATATTAAGGGTTTCTTCATACATCTGTGCGAGATTTGGTATGCCCTTTGATCCTGCATAAGTTCTTACTAATAATGGCCTGGAAGTTTCCCAGATCATTCTATATTCTTCTGGAGAATTTACTGGAACTCCACCGCCATTAGGTTTGTCCTCCCAATCTTCTCCGAAGTTGGACTGAGTTAATTGTGAAGTACCTATTGAAAGTATATCAAGATAATTTGATTTAGCTAAGATCTTTGCCCAATCTAAAAATTCATTTACTGATTCAACTCGTGTAAGGTTTGAAGAATATGGTCCAACATGGGCCCTCATCAATGGCCCAAAGCCATGCTTCATATTAGAATCAACTCTTTTAATTACCGTATCCTTCCTAGTCCCATACTCCAGATACTTACTTCTATCATAAGTTTTGTAACTTGTATACTCCTGCGAATCAATAATTTCTTTACCGAATTTCATCAACAGTTCATCGTATTTACTTCCTTCATATATATCCCTTGGTATTCTATCCTCAGATACCCCCATCTTAAGCAGAGTTTCTCTGACTGACTCACCACCTATGAATGTAGTGACTAATCCATTGAACTCTTTCTCAATTGCCTCACAGGTCTTTGGAAGTCCCCCAAAAAATATAGTTTCAATTTGACCGCCTTGAAACTTCATCAAATTTGCTTTTTTAAATTCTTCAATTAGATATTCTATCATGTTCATTGCATCATCTTGATCAAGTCTATAACTAATGCCTAATCTATCAATCTTATTGGTAATTACCCAATCAACAACAACTTTTCGTCTTAATTCATATCTATAGTCATCCACTGCTTTTTCGACTGTATCATCTGCTATAATTACATCATACCCACAATCACGCAACAATTCAGATGCAGAATTAACTCCCATGGTATGTGCATCTATAGCAGGTTTTATAAATCCATATTTAATACTTCTCCTATCACTCATTATGAAGCCTCCTTTTGGATGATAGTCTTCAAACCATTTTTATCGGATAAGATATCCAAATACTCCAGATTTCGCCCAGTTTCTCTAAAATTAACCCCCATAAGTTTTGAAGCTAAATCAATTATAAGAGTCGTATAACCCATATTCAATCCTAATTTTACTCCGATAGCTTCTAGTGGTACCAAACCACATGGAACATCTTCGAAAATATATCTGTGTTTTAAAGACCTTGGTGCATCAATAGTTTTGTAAGCCTCATTATTTTGAATACATTCATAAAGATTATTTCCTTGAACATGATAGGTTCTAATTAACCATTCTTTGGTGGATTCAACTTTATGCCCTAGAGCTTCTGATACTGCAACTCTCTCCATATCTATCTTTTCAATTAAATTGCTAACCGTTGGAGTTATTCCATCGTAATAATATTTGTATGCAGTAGTTTCACTCTCTGTCCAACCACTATTCAATAATAACGGTGCGCAATGTAGAATCATTCCAACATTTCCAATTGAGGTATGAATCATAGAATCAGCTGGAGAGAAGTAACTCTGTATGCATGTAGGAAGATATTCAATAATATTTTTGTTCGTTTCAGTTTTTAATGAAGATATTAGTACCGAATCTTTAAAAGCTATAATATTAACTGCATCTTCATCAGTCTTTCTACAAGTATATATTATTGTCTGTGTCTCGGCGATAATTTGTTTATACTTTTTATTGTATTTATCATAAATGTTCTTAAACTCTAAAGCTCCAAATGTCCTACCTGGATTTAATACAATAACCGTAGACTTCTTAATATTTTTTGCAATTACTTCTGCAAGCTCCTTATGTGAATTTGCAGGTGTTGTAATTAATATAATTTCTGGATCCTCAAGAGCAACATTGATATCATCTGTTACTTTTGCAATATTAATATCACCACTTACAACTCCCTCACTATGGATTATATGGGTTTTGATAAGCTTTGATATCGTAGATCTAGATCTATTCCATAGTGTTACTTCATTTCCTTCTTGACTTAAATGTGCAGCCATTGCGATACCTGAATTTCCAGCACCTATTACAGTTACTTTCATCAATTCTCTCCTCCATTTCCAAAATTTCAAATCTAATTCAGTTTCTAACTGCTTACTTTCATATTTAGTCCCATAATAGATTTGGAAAAATTCTACTTACGTAAATATGTTATTCCTAATACCAAAATTGTTTTAAAGCCATTAAGAAAACATATTAAAGTGCAGAATCTCTTAAAGAACTAGATTTATCCCCTTTTATAAATATTGAGTAAATCAACATCAAATTCTGGGAATAACATATTTCTTCCGTATTGATCTTTAACTGTCACTACTTCCTGTATCTTTTTAATTGTAGACTTAATCTCTTCTACATTATCCCCTACTATGTAAGCTCTAAAAGTCTTTGGAAACTGCGAACCATTGACTTCAATTTTTGTTCCTATACTATGATAAAAACAAGTATGTAAAACATTAGGCCATGATGCAACTATTTCTTCACCACTTTGTTCGGTTATTATACCGTCATGTGAAAGAAGGGTAAAAATACATCCGTAATTGCCTCTAAATGTCGGATCTTCTTTAACCAGTTCTTCTTTATGTATATTACCAGTTAGAGAATAACTAATCATCATTTTTAGGTAATTCACATCTGAATAATATTCTGTGAAATGATAGGTGTTTGTCCCTCCTGGCCTAAAATCCATTTCAAAAAATACAAAAGTGCCATCCTTTTTAACAAATCCCTGCAGATTAGCAGCGCCATCCTTCATTCCCATCTCTTTGAGCGCCTTTATGACATTATTATTATGAAGGTTAGTGTAGCTATTTATATTTGATGAAGGGTAAAAATAGACATCTGGTAATGAGTTAAACCCATCTCCTACTACTCTCTCGAATTTGTCACACATCGCAGATAGAACAATTTCTCCATCCGCCATTGTGTAGTAAATTACCACCTCACGACCACCTTTGATAAGTTCTTCTATGACAATATTGTGTGAATTAGAAAAAGATAGCGCATAGTCAATATCATTCCTTAACTCATCAGGACAATAGCAAGTACGGATGCCTCGTGAGCCAGCATTATCAGCTGGTTTTATGACAACAGGGAATTTAACAGTCTTAACCCATTCATCATAATTATCCCAATCTACAAAATAATCTTTAGTCACAGGTACATTATATTTCATGCAAATATCCTTGAAGATCCTTTTGTCAAAAGTCTTCTCGAGAACCTCCTCATCCTCAGCATAGAAAGGTGTTCCAATCTCTTTGCTTAATTTAATTGCGCTATCAATACGAAATTCTGAATAACCAGCCATTACGCCATCAATGCCAGAAAGTATACTCTTTTCTTTAAGAGTTTCAATATCAGCCCATGAAATATCCCACGCTTCATCTGAAAGATATTTAGCAGGTGCCAAAGACCAATCAGTGTGATTATCCGTTGTTATTGTATAGACTCCCATGCTTTTAGCTGCATCAATTATCTGACAGTCATCTTTAGTGCAACCTAAAACAAGTAATTTTTTTCCTTTTAAATCTTCAAACATTATTACCCTCCATGTTCTCTAAAAAAATTTTTATCATGTATTCCATATCATCTATTGTATATCTTTGATCTACTGGAAGAGGAAGTATATTCATTGCATAATCGTATTCTAACGAATCAGGACTACATATATTAAATACATCTGGCCATAGTGTTGGAATATAAATATTATGATTTCGAAGTACTTTCCTAATTTCAGCGCCATCCTCACAGTATAATGGGTACATATATGGACCTCTTGGTATTTTGAGATTCAACTTGTTTTTATATTGTAACTGCTCATGTAAAAATGAAAAGTTCTCCATTCTTCTTTCCATAACTGCTGAATAATCAATACCTCTTAATAAATTCTCAGTCATATTTGACATAAGTTTTATAGGTTCATTTTTGAAAAATTCATTATTATCTGTTGATTCTTTAAAAAACTCACTTGCTGTTCGTTCAAACCTTCCTAATATGAAACGCATCCTTTCAAATGACTCGTCCCTTTCAAGTCCATCTAATTTGTCCTGTGTATACAGAAAAGCCCCATCAGCTACACCAAAAAACTTACGACAAGTATAAATCGTGTCAACACCATCCAAAGGTTTTTGAAAATATGCATGAGCATTATCAAAGATTATTCGCTTAAAATTCTTATTATATATCTCAACATCATCATTATCAACTTGCCCATATAAATTTACAATATAGAGCCATTCATTAGGTCCGAGTATTCCGTCAAATATTGGTCTAAAATTTGGTTCAATATGATAATACTCGAACTCTATGTTTTCTTTACGACATGATTCTTCAACTGTATCACAGCAGAAATATGGCAAATATAGCTTTCTTATCCCTTTCGTTCTAATCAGATATCTTAATGCCGCTCTTCCACAATTTAGTCTAACAGCACCTTCATGAAAGATTGAGCCGTTATATCTTTCAAATTCTAAATATCCACCAATTTCTTTCATTACCTTGTCTTCACCTCTATATACTTTGGAATATTGTTCATTACTTCTTCAAGTTGATTGTTTGAATCAAAACGAAGTACTAGTGTACCTATTGTTTCATTTGCACCACTAAAACTACGAACAATATCACCTGAATGAACCCATATATCACGTTCAATTACAAAATTTTTAATACTTTCATCAATCCATAAATCTTCAAATATCCCATCATTATCAGCATGAAGAATAACTTCTGCCCAGAAACCATTATAAATAGGATCCCCGATGATACCGACAATTTCATCACCAACAGCCGCACGAACTGCATTAGTCACCAAGTCAGCACCAGATGCATAATGAAGAATTTCTGAAAGTCTATTCCCACCACCACGAGGAGACATTTCCATAATATATCCCTTCCCATCTACGCCTTGGCGAGTTTCTATATTATAGATAGAAGTTTTAAGATTCAGAAGTTTTATAAGCCTTTGTAGCTCACTTCTTAGTTCGACCTGAATCGCATCTGGCATTGTAGATGGCCAACTGTAGGCAGAAGGTGTATATGGATTAGTTGCATTCTCGTCAAACCGTTGGTTGGAAAAAGATGTAAATACAAGTCTACCATTGATGGAAAAGCAATCAGTATCAGAAGAGAACCCCTTTTGTTCTATAAATTCTTCTACGATAAAACTGTTAGTCTTGGAGTATTTAATGGCGTAATCTGCAGCCATCTTTAAATCTTCTACCTTGTCAACTCTTGTTACACCTTTACTCCCCGCAGAATCCACAGGTTTAACCATCACAGGCCAACGAAACTGATTAGCATCTGCAACTGCTTCTGTTGCAACACTATATCCCTTGGCTATCGGTACATTAAAACCATGTTCTGCTAGGAACTGCCGAAATAAAACCTTATTCTGGAGAATAGAAACAGCTTCATACGACCCAGCATAAGGTAACCCCATTTTTTCCGCAACATAAGCGGCTACATCTACGCCAGGGTCACAAGCAAAAGACATAATTCCGTCTATCTTTAATTTCTGTGCTAGTTCAAGAACTTTGTCCTTTTCAAGGATACTAACATTGTAGTATTCATCAGAATACTTATGGGCGATATTGTCTGGAAGGTAGTCACAAGTTATGGCATAGTAGCCTAGTTTATGGATTGCTTCAATAATAGGCAGAATGTAACGGGAACCACCTAGCAGTAAAACTTTTTTCATCTTAATGCCTCCAATCTTTTCTAAACACTTACAATAATCATAAATCTCTTGATAAATAATCTCAACCAACTATCTGTTTACAAAAAACAGCTCAATCGTAAACGGTAGACCATGAGTACTGCCTTAAAATTAAGCCGCCAAATTCGGCGGCAAGGGTTACTTTATTTTAATTGTGCCTTACATTCCTCTGGAATTTCTGAAGACCAGGGTAAAAGTTTATCCAGGAATCCAAGATCCTTGTCAT
>SAAR01000797.1 GCA_009916335.1 Erysipelotrichia bacterium
GTACAACTCGATATAATATGGATCTCCTTCAAGAACCAGCTCTTTGTAATTTTCATCACAGAACAACAAGTAAAACCCATCTTATAACACCTGCGTCGAAAATATAATGCTCGCTTAACCTTGTATAGTTTATGTAGATCCTGGAGTGAAGTTATATGGCGTCTTCAAAAAGATAAAGCGCTTCTAACCCTTTTCGATATAATTAGCTTACTACAACTAATAGCACAAAACATTAAACATTTTAGCAATCCCACAGAACATCTTATTCTCAAAGCTGATATAACAACACTCATTATTTTCATGGAGTTATGCTTTATATGTTTTACCTTGCTTACATCCTAAAACCTTACACAACCAATAGTCATCACATCTAAATTTGAGCTCAGTTTAAAATGTCATATATATCTTATTCTAACACACAAACACCGTCCTGTCGAAGTCAGCATATTAATCGTGCTTTTTAATATATTCTACAAGCTTTTATAACACCTGACTGCTTTCATACGAACCTACTTCTTTCATCTGAACAAGTTAATCGTTTACATAAAACTGATTCTTATTAAGTACATTTTATGGCATAGTCATGTTAATTTAAACAACACACTCAACCTCGTCTTTGTCTATTTCGTTAATTACATTCTTATCCAACTCCGATGTGTATAACATTTCTTATTATTTAGATCCTTCGAAACTAATCTATTTAATCATTTTTTCCGATAGAAAAAAAGTTTGTTAACAGTTTCGCTTAACAATGAGTCAGTTCAACAGCACAAGGCCGTTAGGACTTCACTGTTGTAATACTATTTCATCCCACGTTTATTAAATTATGATCTACTACGATACTTGTTTAACTCTATTAATCAACTACTAACAAACCATGCTATCAACTATCAATTAAAATTAAGATAACTTATCATCAGTGGTCATCAGAGATGTAGAGATCTGGTAGTATTACTCTTGTATCTTTTTATGTATGTTCTAAACATTACTCTGCACAACTGTTTTATATTTTACATCTTTGAAATTACTGTCAACTTAAATATCAACTAATATCTTCTTATAAAACGTGTTGTAATGTTTAACAGTGTCGATTAATGTGGTTATTGAGTATAGGTTAGTCTTGAATGTTTAGCACTCTAAGTTCATTTAATCAATATAAGTTTAACTAAAATAATTATAAACGTTGTCTCCACCAAACATGAGTTTTTATTTGGTCAAAAAAAATTGATTAACTCACCGACTAACGTCAAGTTAGGTTCGTTGACGCTGGTTAGCTGACTTTACTGACATCACAGCATCTTTAAGTCCTCGCTTGTTTTCATGCTTCCAGTCTGTGGATTGATACTCATACACTCATCGAACGTTTGATACGCATACACATTTATAATACCATCTTTTATCCTTACTGGTTCTGGGTTGCTGTTTTCAGTAGCACTATAGTTAGCAGCTGTTCCTCTTGTTAAATTATAA
>SAAR01000798.1 GCA_009916335.1 Erysipelotrichia bacterium
GTATCTGCCTAATAACCAGAAGATGTAGGTTCGAATCCTATTGGAACCTTTGATGTTCTAGATTTTAAAGTTAAGACAAATTATATTCCAAATTAATACTAAAGAACTTCTTTACATTTGACATATTTTAAATCACTACAATTTAATAAACTTAATAAATTACACCATAACACAACTCAATCCACTCCAGTATAAATAATTATAACTTATGCAACTGCTTGAACATGTCACAATTTAGCGGCAATAACGGGGAAATTTAGGCTGATTAACATTGAAATGTTTTAGTAATTAAGGAGTTTCCCACTTTTGCACTAGAAATTGTGAACACACACAATTGTTTTTGTGCTTTTCTCCACAAATTTACTCTTATAAGACCCATTTAATTCATTATATGTGACGTAGAAACGGGAGATAGTGACGTATAATCTGTAGGTTGTCTTTTCTATCATTCATAATTGTAGTTGTTGATAAATTAACACCAAAAATGCTGTACTTTTGAAACATTTAAAATTGATTTCAAATATCACACTCTTTCCACCTTATGTGAAACTATCATAACAATTCCCATTGCTTGGACAATACTTACAGTTAAGTTGGCACTTTGGTTCGTCGCTTCATCGAAAGAAACACACAACTGTGAATCATAGGTTTCTGGCCACTCTGGTTTTTAATACTCTTCTGCCTCACCATCTTCATTCATAGTTTATATATGAGTTTCATCATATGCGGTCATCTGATTGGTTTTCAGTGTCACCACTGGACACTAAATGATGTGAGATGCAGGATATTGGTCTTCAAACTTCTGACCATTGAAAATATCTACTGCAACGATCACTGCTTTTGCATGGCCATGTTTTCCATTTTTCACAATACTGATTTCAACTACTTTGCATGGTCGTTTCTTTTATCCCATACAGACATAGTCGCCTTTTTACAGATCCCCAGCTTATTTAGGCACAGATTATTCTCCAGAACAAAACATTACTGGAGTGGTGTTTAAAATAATAACGTTTTACCTCAGATTTCTGTTAGATCTGAAAATAATGAAGTTTTACAGTGCACAGTAAAAATGTTTATATCAAATTTGACCAAAACAAGCAAATATTCACACGACTGCTCCAGACTATCAATCCTTCGTTCTGCATGCAGAAAAGTACAGATGGTCAAAATATAGATCGAATAAGCCATAAGTGAAAGTTTGGTTCCCAAAATAATTTCTCGCCACAGTTTTAACACACGTTCTCATTGGCTTATAATAAGATCATTTAGTTGTGAGAAATCAGCGTTAATGAAACAAAGTTCTTTAGCTTCGTTTAACGACAGATTCAGTTCTGTTGTTGTTGGATGTGGTTCTATAGCCTAACAGGTAGGGTATCTGCCTAATAACCAGAAGATGTAGGTTCGAATCCTATTGGAACCTTTGATGTTCTAGATTTTAAAGTTAAGACAAATTATATTCCAAATTAATAC
>SAAR01000799.1 GCA_009916335.1 Erysipelotrichia bacterium
GATTGTCGATAAGGATCTGTATCTTCAAGCAATGGAGAGAAGTCCGATAAATGATTTGGAATTACGTTTTTTACTTAAGCCTGCTTTAACAGACAAGGTTGATGATAGAGAGGTGATAATGAAGGGTATTGAACAGTCTTATTATTATGAAGGCTATATTAAAATTGATGATTAAGATTTTCATTTATGGAAGAGATAAAAACATATAAATTAGAAGATTTATCACTGGGAAAAGGATGTTACGGTATAGCTGCATCTGCAATACCTTATGCGCATAATAAACAAACATACCTAAGAATAACTGACATTAATGATGATGGAAGTTTAAATCAATCAGGACTTATGTCTGTTGACGATGAAAATGCAGAAAAATATCTATTAAATCCTAATGATATAGTTTTTGCAAGAACGGGAAATAGTACAGGTAGATCATATTTCTATGATGGTTCTGTAGGTCCTCTTGTATATGCAGGCTTCTTGATTAAGTTTTCATTAGATAAGACAAAGGTTAATCCAAGAATACTAAAATATTATACTCATTCACAAAAATACTATGATTGGGTACATTCATTTGATACAGGTGGTACAAGAGGTAATATAAATGCAAAGACTTATGGAGAAATGCCAATTGATTTGCCTTCTATTGAAACACAAAATCGAATCGTTTCAATATTAAAATCACTTGACAACAAAATCGAGCTTAACCGCCGGATAAATGATAATTTAGAGCAGCAGGCACAGGCGCTGTTTAATTACTATTTCATTGACAGCCGTAATAAATTAGGTGATTATACGGAAAGTAATCTTACTCAGATAGCAACTTACCTGAATGGGTTAGCAATGCAAAAATATCGTCCATCCAATGGAGAAATAGGAATTCCAGTTCTGAAAATTAAGGAATTGGGACAAGGATTTTGCGATATTAGTAGCGATTTGTGTTCTCCCTCTATTCGTTCCGAATATATTGTTAACGATGGAGATATAATTTTCTCTTGGTCTGGCACATTAATGATTGACACTTGGTGTGGAGGAACATGCGGACTTAATCAACATTTGTTTAAAGTAAATTCTGAATTATATCCTCAATGGTTCATTTATTTTTGGACTAATCATCATTTAGACAAATTTATTCGAGTAGCAAAAGATAAAGCCGTAACAATGGGACACATAAAACGTTCTGAATTAGCTGGTTCAGAGGTGATAATTCCAAGTAAAACAACATTGGAAAATTTAGATAAAATATTTAATCCCATTTTTGAGGAGTCTACATCAAAGAAAATTGAAAATAGAAAATTAGAAGTAGTTCGGAATACATTGCTGCCCAAACTTATGTCTGGCGAGCTAAAAATTAACGATTTAAACAGCTAAATTCTCATTTATGGAAGAGGGTATAAAACAATATAAAGCAGATTGGAGTGAATGGATAAAATTCCCAGATCCACGAAAAGGTGAGTGTCTTTATGTTC
>SAAR01000161.1 GCA_009916335.1 Erysipelotrichia bacterium
TTTTACGAAGTAAAAAATCTATAAAGACAAAACGATTAGAACCAGACTCAAACCTCATCCAGTTCGTATTGCAACGACGAGCACCTGAGATTTGGGATGCATTATCTGTTCAACGAGCAGAGCAAGGTGTTGATGAATCTAATTCTTATAATGAAATAATTGATAAATTATTGAACCCAGAAAATTCGGGAGTGAGAAAAGATGAAGTATCGAAATGAACTTATTGAACACGACAAAGTTTTTGGAGTGATGCATAATAAAGATATCAAACGGGCATTTGATAAACATGAATACATTCACAATCACAATGATGTTGTGTATAAACCAGAAGAAGTCGAACGCGTTATTGATTTTATTGAATCTGAATTCATGCAAACAAAAGGTGCATTGGAACCAATAAAATTAGAACCAACACAAAAATGGTGGCTTGAAATTATGTTTGGCTACTACGATAAAGATAATGCCATATTGATCAACGAGATTTTTATCAATATCATTCGTGGAGCAGGTAAGTCAACATTGATGGCCGCTGTTGTGATCACATGGATGCTGCTATCAGACAACTTTGGTGGCGAAGGTCAAGTTATAGCTTACGACAAGAAACAAGCTGATGAGGTGTTTGGTCAGGTTCTTAAACAGTTACAAGCCGGTGGCAATAGGATCCAATTTTTATCACAGAAACAAACAGTAAAATACAACGATAAAATTGTTAGGATTCCCGAACAACTTAAAACGACTCGGGAAGGTGTCTTGTTCAAACATAATCTAAATAGTTTTAGAAAACAAGTAAACGATGAGTCAACAGTCCAAGGTGGTAACACAGTTCTCAACATATTTGATGAAGTTCACACATACAAGAAAATAATAACTGAGGCTGTCAATATGGGTTCACGTAAACAAAAGAATTGGCGTTCTATTTATATAACATCTGGTGGTATCACTCGCGGTGGCCAATACGACACATTGATTAAACAATTTACAAGCGATGATGATTTTCACGATATTCACACATTTGGTTTTATTTATAGATTAGACGATGCAAATGAGGTTACGAATAAGAAAACGTGGACAAAAGCGGCACCAATGATTGGTGTTGTACCTACTTGGTCAAAGGTAGAACGTGAATACAAAAACGCAAGCGGAGATCCAGTTCTACAATCACGTTTCCTTGCTTATAATATGGGTATACAAACAAAAGACGCAATGTACTATCTGAACGAAACTGAAACTGCGACATTTGAATACGATTACGATTATGTATGGAACGGCGCACAGGTTTGGGTTGGTGTGGATGTTTCCTATTCTGGAGACTGGAGTTCAGTATCATTCTTGACTCAGGTTGGTGAGGAATGGTACGTTCACACTGAATCATTGGCAACAAAGTCATCATTGAATGACATGAAACCAGAGGATGTCAATAGAGTGAAAGCGTTCGAAGGTAATGGTTTGACAATAATAGATAACGACCGAATTAAAGCTAAAGATATTTTCGATGCGGCATCTTCATTTATTGAAGAATACAGTTTAGACATTCAGATGATTGGCTACGATAGATATAATTACGATGAGCTACATGATTTATTTTTTGATTATTATGTAGCGGATGTCGATGACGCAAAACACAAATCAATTCGGCAAGGTTTTTATTTATCAGAGTCGTTAAATTTGATGAAGACATTAATGAGTGAAGGTAGGTTCCATCACAATCAACCAGTGCTACAATGGTCACTAATGAATTTGGGTGTTAGAATCGGTACAAGTGGCGATATCATGATGAAGAAGTTTAACAACTTAGAGAAAATCGACGCGGTTGCCGCAACTGTATTTGCGATAGAAGTATCAAAATAAATGTAAATTTAATAGGGGAAAATAAAGATGATTAATATTTCAGTCAAAGATGTAGAAACAAAAGAGAATCAATATTTATTAGTTTTAACCGACGATTCGTATACAATACCGAAAGGTAAACGCCGAAAGGCGAAATGCGTCACAGGTGTGTATGTTGTTGACCAGTCTTATCAATGTCGTACAATCGGAACAAATAAAAAACGTATGGCCGATGCGATCGATGGTTTACTCGATGCATACGAAGATGAGACTAAACAAAAAACCAGAAAGCTAGACATCAACATTGATGTGGAAATCCGTGGCGATGTATATAAATCATTTGTTGATTATTTAATTGCAACGGATTTCATCAATCAGGCCAAAGTTAATGGGGTGTATATTAGATGAGTAGAAACGGTGTCAGGGGTACAGGGTTTTATAGTTCTACTGATTGGATACGTGTTCGTGATGAGGTGAAAAAACGAGACAGAATGATTTGTCAAAAATGTGGTAGACCTATAACAGGTAGATATATTGTCGACCATATTGAAGAACTGACAATGGATAATTATAAGGATTTTGATATCGCATTAAACCAGAAAAACTTACAACTATTATGTCAGACTTGTCACAACACAAAAACATTCAGTAAAAAACCACAACGATTTAATTTGTGGTAGTAGAATTATGTTATAATATAAATAAACGTGGGAGGTAGATTTTATGTCTATTACAGATAAAGCACGCAACTTGTTGAATCGATATACACAAGGTGCAATGTATTCAAAAGGTGTGTTACCAAGCAATTCTAATGGTGATGCTAAGGCTATCAAATGGTCTGACTATTCTGGTTATACAAAAATGGAATCGACACTGGTATCTAGTATTCAATCGTATATCGCAAACGATGTCGCAAGTCAGGAATTCACACATGTCAAGATAGAAACAGAGACAGGTGTTGAGCGAAATAGATTGGATTCAACTATATACGATGTGTTGAACACAAAACAAAATGGTGAGAAATCTAATTTTGATTTTTGGACAAAAGCAATTAAAAGAATGTTATCTACTGGTTGGGTATATATCAGACCAGTTTATTCCGATGACCAATACTCATCAAATGGTTTATTACATTTAGAAATTGAAGATTCAGAACCAGATGATTTGTCAAATATCATTGTACTCAAATCGCCATTTTCGGTTGGTCAACAACAACAAGACGTTTTAAATAAATTATTTAAAGTGATGAATACATCATTTACAGCTGATGATATTAAAGGGTTGTTACACATCAACGGTATAACCGATACTAATACAGCGGCTTTTGATAAAAAAATGGAAGCAACACTTGACACTCTGTATAGATATGCGGAGGATTATAAGATTGGTGTTGTTGATTTGAAAACTCAATACACGGAATTGAATAATGATTACCGACACATCACATCTGATGAGATTGATTTAATCAAAGGTGAAGTTTACGCTGTGTATGGTATTAATCCAAACATTATAAACGGTAAATATTCTTTGCAAGAGTTGAAAGCATATAAGATGGCTGTTATTGAACCAATCAATCGCCAACTAGTGACAGAATTGAATCGTGTTTTATTAAGTGATTATCTACGAATTGTCACAACAAAAAAAGAAACATACGAGCGAATTGGTATTTACAATGACCCATATGTGTTTCTAAATGGTAACGAATTAGCAAATCTCATTCAACAAATGACAAATGCTGGTATAGCACGTAAAAACGAATTGCGTAAGATTGCAGGATTTAGACCAGTATCAGATGGTGATGAATTCGTTGCAAACTTGAATAGTGTGCATACAAAAATGTCCGAAGATGATGATATCACAGAAAATCAATAAAAACACGCATATTTTTATTTGTCATGATTTTTTGTGATATAATAAAAACAAAGAGATGGGGTGAGATAATTGACACATAATAAAAATGTAACTATTAGCGCGCAATTAGTTATGAATTCGTTGTCAGATGGTAACGTCAAGATTAAAATGGCGACTATTGGCGAAAGAAATGAAAACGGAATGCTGATTAAGAATAAGGATTCTATATCTTTTAGTAATTCAGAATATCCATTATTTTTTGAGCACAATCGTAACTTAGATAACTTAATCGGTACATTTACACCTTTAGAGCCTAATGGTCAAGATTTATTGGCAGATGCTATTATATCAGACGAAAAAGTATTACGATTGGTTAAGAGCGGAGCTATACGCAATGCATCAATAACATATGCAATGACTGATTATTACTACGACGAGTCTGAAGATGCTATTGTTGTTGTATCAGCTAGATTGGTGGAATTGTCACTTGTTATCGACCCAGCTGATAAATCAGCACAAATACTAAACTCTATCCGGGAGGAAAATGAAATGAACGACGAACAAAATAAAGAGATTTTGGATGCAGTATCGGCATTGAAAGATGAATTGATTAAATCCATTGGGGAATCTATCAAAGGTATTGAGGATTCTAGTATTAAGGCCATTGATGAACGACTAGGTAAACCAGAAACAGATGGTGAGACTGATGAGGAAATCTTGGCTGAAAATTCAGCTAAAGAATTGGCTAAACTAAAAGAAAAATGGGGGAAATAATGATGGATAAGAAGTCATTAATGGATGCGTTAGATGATAAGAAAACAAAACTATCAGGTTTGGTGACAAACTCTACTGAATTGTTAGAACAGATTCAAAACGCAAAAGATTTAAAAGATGCCGAAGCATTAGATGCCAAGCTAAGTGAGAATAAAAGCAATATTGACGAATTGAATGTCGATATCGCAGATTTAACATCAAAAATCGAAGGGATTGATAACGAAATGAAAAACTCTAAAAAGGCAACATATATTGAAACAAAGGAATCACTTAACGATTTCGCACAATTGGTTACAAATTCATCTACAAAACAAGAGTTTGTCCAAAACTGGCAAGCTAAATTAGTCGAAAATGGTGTATCCCTAGCTGGTGATACTATCGTATTACCTAAAATGGTTGACACAGGTATTCAAAGCTCAATCACTGAAAATCCAGTGTTCGGATTATTCCAAAAAGCACCAGGCGGTTCGTTAGTGTATAAGAAATTCGATACAAAAGACAAAGCAATCACGCGTGGTACTGGATATAATGTTACTGAAACAAAGACAGAACAAGATTCAACGTTAACCGTTAAAGTAATGCCACAGAATGAAATTTATAAATTAACATCTGTTGACTATCGTGCATTGAAAACTATCGGTTCAGCTTTAGCACCATTTTTAGCTACTGAATTAAGTCAATATGTTATTGATGCAATCGTAGAGTTAGCTCTTTACGATGGTACTGGTACAGATGACACAACTAAAAAAGGTGGCTTTGATGCGGTTGTCAATAGTGATTACGCTGTTAAAGTAGAATACACTACTGATTTAGCCACAGCAATCCGAAACAACTCATTCCGTGCTAATGGAGCTGGTGCTGTTACAATCACAACTAGCGGTGCTAGCAACGCTGATTCTAACACATTAGTTGTCAATACAGTTGATTACGCAGCCATTGTTGAGTCTATTAATACATTAGCTTACGCAGTTTCTGATATCCCAGCACATTTGGGCGTTAGTCAAATTGTAGTTAAAGATTTCACATCTGCTAATTATAAACCTGTAATTCTTAAAAAGAATGCATATGTTGTTAGCTACGATGACTTTGATAAGTTTGACTGGTATAACATCATGAACAACACAATGAAAAATGAAGTCGTTACATTAGCTTCTGGTACATTGTTCGAACCAAATTCGGCTGTTGTTTTCACTAAGAAAGCTGGAGCATAATTAAAACGCCAAGGGTGAAATGACGTCTAAGACCTTGATTATTTTGGGGGTGCGTTATGTTGACATCAATAAAATTGTTATATACAACAATGGAAAAAAATGAACAGATGCAACCAGTTAAAAAACAAAAAGAACGCATTATACGCGTTGAAGAAATACCTATTGCAAACAAAACAGCTACCGAACTAGGAACTCTTGGTTTTAGCAACATTCGAAGATTTAAAGCACGATTCATCAACAACGTAAAAACTTCTCAAATAAATTATGTACGTAAAGATGGTGTTAATTATGCGGTAAATTCGATACGGGATGATGGTAGTGGAAAATTTGTAATAATTGAGGTGGCAATAAATGACTAATTATAATGAAATGATTTCTTTTCTAACTAACGAATATCCGGAGTTCAATATTACTATGGGTACAACAAATGAATTGCGTGCCCCAGCAATTATTATAACTCTTGATGGTATCAATACATCGAATTCAGATGATAATATACATTCTATTTTATCTGCAACGTACTCAATTGTTTTTTATGCTGAATCGGCATCACAGTTCAACCCAATTCCAGCAGCAATGAAATTTGGAAATTTATCACAGATAAATTTTGACAAAATGGTTGATGGTGAAATTTTTGAAAGCCATGTCACGCTTTCTGGTACTAAACCTCTGTGGGGTTAAATTATGGATGGTATTAACTATGGCAAAAGCTAATTATATAAAATTCAGCAACGATGTGTTAAAATTAGATAAGTCAGAGCTGAATAAACAGGTTTTATATCCAATAATTGCTAAAGGATATAATATTGCTAAAATTGCAGCAATAACACAACGTAAAACAGGACAACTTGTTAAAAATTTAAAAACTGTTAGTCTGAATAAACGTAATAACAATACAGTTGGTTATATACTATATGCTGGTCGTCGTTCAGATTATACGGATAACACTCCGCATTTTGTCACATTTTACAAATATAATAATGGTAAAGTCTACAGGGCGATCAAGAAAACGATTCGCTCTGAGGTAAACAAATTAAAATAATAAGAATAGAGGACTATTAAAATGGTATATGTTGGTAAAGATTATAAAGTTACATTTCACGGAAACAAATCGCTGATCATTGGAACACTTGGTGACAATGGGGTTGTAACAAAACCTGTTTGGGGTACTGGACTTGTATCGATGGCAGCTATGGAAAACCAATCAGAATCAGAAGCACAATATGCTGATGATGAAGTTTGGACAACAATTAGTGGTGCTCCATTGTTGACAGGATCGTTAACATTTATGCAACTTAACTCTGATTTACGTACAGATTTCTTTGGTCAAACAGAAGTAATCGGTACGGTTGGCGGTGTTAAAGTTACTGGTTATGGCGATAGTGGTAACTACCCTTCACGAATTGTTGAATATCTTATTGAAGGTACAGCAACATCAAAAATTGATGGGTCAGTTCAAGCTGCTGCATTACTTACAGTTTATCCAAATTGCCAAGTAACTAGTTCACCATCTAAAGAATCAGAAACAGATACTGATTCAATCAGTGTTGTTAACTGGACAGCTAATATTCAAGCAACTACAACAGACAAGTTTGTTGTTGGTGGTAAGAAATTACCAGCTGTAGAAATTCAAATCATTGGCGATACAGAAGTAGCTAATCTCAAAACTGCTCTAGCCGAAGGTAAATTTCTTCAGTTAGGAGTTGCTGGTGCTGGTACTGGTGTATAACTAAAAAACGCACACTTATGTGTGCGTTTTTATTTTGACAACTATTTATATGGTATAATTAACTAAACGCAAATATTTGTTGGGGGATGATTTAAGATGACTAATGAGATTGTAAGATTATTGAATGAAACGCATGGTGGCGTATTTACGGCCATATTAATTTTTTGCGTCGTTATTGATACAGGGTTAGCATTAAAAACTAGACTCCCAAAAGGTTTATTTTTGTCGAAACGACTTTTAATGGGTGCTGGTTACAATTTATTTATTGCAACAGTGCCATTGCTGTGTGCTGTTTTATCACGAACGCATTATATTAATCAAGCTGATTCAATGAT
>SAAR01000800.1 GCA_009916335.1 Erysipelotrichia bacterium
GAATATAAAATACCAACAATTGTATCATATATTTTTCGAAAAGAATAGTAAGATCAATCTTGGCGAAAGAAAATTTCCGGTAGTGAAATGAAATAAATTCTCAATTTTTTGCTAATCTTTTTAAAATAACTACTTTTGCAGTCCGAAAAATTATTATCCACTCTGCAAATAAACCGTAAATTTATTTGTGGGATTAAAAAAAATGACTAACTTTGCACTCCTTTTTAGGGGTTAAAAACGTATTAAATCAAGAAAATGATAAAGAATTACGTATTGCTTTTAATGATCTAAAAGAACTGAAAGTAGATGTTGCATATCCATTGTTGTTGGAATTGTATGCCGATTTCGAAGCAGATGTTTTAATAAAAGAAGATTTTTTAGAAATTGTAAGGCTTGTAGAAGCGTATGTTTTTAGACGAAATATCTGTTCGATCCCAACAAATTCTCTAAATAAAACTTTTGCTACGTTTATGAAGACGGTTGATCGTGGAAAATATGTGGAAAGTGTAAAAGCTCAGTTCCTTTTATTACCCTCATACAGGAGGTTCCCTAACGATACTGAATTTTCAAGAGAACTCAAATCAAGGGATTTATATAATATTCCTCGGCGTAGTTATTGGATTCGGAGACTTGAGAATTTCAATCGCAAAGAACGTGTTGAAGTAGATCACTATACAATCGAGCATATAATGCCTCAAAATCCTAACTTACCAGAGTATTGGAAACTAGAGTTAGGAACAGAATGGAAAAGAGTTCATGAGACATTGCTGCATACATTAGGTAATTTGACTCTTACAGGGTACAACTCTGAGTATAGTGATAGGTCATTTCTTGAAAAAAGAGATATGGAAAACGGGTTTAGAGATAGCCCAATAAAAATGAATCAAACATTGAGAAATGTTGAAAAGTGGAATGAAGAAACAATAATTGAAAGGGCCGAAATCCTAAGTGATATTATGATTAATGTGTGGAAATCACCGAAGCTTATAAGTGATGTACTAGAAAAATATCGACCGAAAACTAGAGATAAGAATGATTATACAGTTGATGATTACCCCTTCTTGTCTTTGAAAAACTTTTCATACGTTGAGAAAATGAGAAATTTATTCGATGTATTAAGGAAAGAAGTGTTAGAAATTGATTCAGTAATTATTGAAGATTACCTTAAGTTATATATTGCGTTTAAAGCTGAAACAAATTTTTTGGATGTTGTCCCACAAGCTAAAAAGCTTAGACTTTCTTTAAACATGCCTTTTTCAGAAATATCAGATCCTAAAGGAATGTGTGAAGATGTAACTGGTGTCGGCCGTTGGGGTAATGGTGATGTTGAGGTGGGATTTTCAGATATTGCAGATTTACCTTATATCATGGGCCTTGTGAGACAATCATTTGAAAGGCAAATAAATAATAATACATCGGAATAGTCTCCGAATCTTGCTATTGTTTCCACATTATAATTTT